>DYRS01000056.1 GCA_020718585.1 Chthoniobacter flavus | reverse complement strand
CGGCGGGAGCATCGGCAAACGGGACATTTTCCCCGGTCGAGGGATCCCGGACCTCCGGGGCGTTCCACGGACGGAAAAACCAGTCGCCTTTTTTTGCGAACTCCCGGTGCGCGCGGGCGAGCGACTGCCGGAAATCCACCGCCTCGTTGATGACATCCTGCGTGAGGGAGAGCCCGGCCGGACCCTCCATCATGGCGGCGCCGATCTCGTTTGACGAGATGATCGCGTAGAGCGGGGACGTGCTGGCCTGCGCCATGTAGGCTTCGTTGAACCGGCTGTGGACGACCGGGCGGCGACCGTTGCGGACGTGGATGTAGGACGCCTGGGACAGCGCGGCGAGGAGCTTGTGCGTCGAGTGGGTGGCGAAGACGGTCGGGCCGTCGGACGGATGGTCCTGCGGGTCGCCGCGCATCGCGTGGCGGTCGCGGTAGATCGGGTTGAACCGGGCGTAGGCATACCATGCCTCGTCGAAATGGATCGTGTCCACGGTTTGCGCGAGGAGATCCTGCGCGTCGGCCGCGTGGTAGCACATCCCGTCGTAGGTGCAGTTTGTGACCACGGCATAGACCGGAACGGCGGAGGCCGCGAGCGGGAGGAGCGGGTGCGCCGCGATTTTGCTTTGGATATTATCCGGCGAGAATTCCTGCGGCGGGATCGGGCCGATGATCCCGAAGCGGTTGCGGGTGGGGAGGAGAAAGACCGGGATGCCGCCGCTGATGACGAGCCCCTGTTCGATGGATTTGTGGCAGTTGCGGTCGCAGAGAGCGAGCTGGTTGTCGCCGATGACCGCCGACATGATCGAGCGGTTCGATCCGGATGTCCCGTTGAGCACCGAGTAGCTGAGATGCGAACCGAAGACCCGCGCGGCAAATTTTTCCGCCTCCCCGATCGCGCCCTCGTGGTCGAGCAGCGATCCGAGCGGGGTGCGCTCGATCCCGGTGTCGGTGCGGAAAAGGTTCTCGCCAAAATAGTCGAAGAAGACCCGTCCCTCGGGCGTCTTGGTGAACGCAACCCCGCCCTGGTGTCCGGGCGCAGCCCAGGAATGCTCGCGCGTCGCCGTGTAGGCGAGGAGCGCCTTGGTGAATGGCGGAAGCAGGTTTTCTAAATACCGGTGCATCGCCGCGAACGCGCGTCCGGCGACAAAGGGAGCGGTGTCCTCAAGCATCCAGACGAACTCGTTGGCCAGCGACATGACCTCGACCCCCGGCGTGTGGTTCCGCGCACGGTCGCCCATCAAAAAGACCGGGACGTTCGCGCGGCGCGAGCGGATCGTCTTCAGCAGCGCCTCTGCGGCCGCATGCGAGGAGTCGTCGTCGGCCCCGATCGTCCAGTCCACAAACACGCAGATCACCGAGGCATCGGAGAGCACGACCGCCTCGCCGTCTTCCAGGGTGGCCGCCTCGATGACGTCCACCGCCCGGCAGGTGAATTCCGTGACGAGGTCGCGGACTGCGCGGCCGCCGGCCGAGTGCGGGCTCGCGAGCTTGTCGTCCACGATGAGGACCCGCTTGACGAGCCGGGAGTTGGTTCGTTCGATCATAAGAGGAGAGAGGCCTTCCGCGCACGGAGTTGCGTTGCGATGCGCGCGACGGTTCGCGGATCGTGTCAGGTCCGGAAATCGGCGACAAGAATTTTTCCAGTCCGAGAGGCTTGGAAATCTCGAGCGGGGTGCTAAGATGCGGGCGCAAAAACAAAAATGCGCGATCCGGCGCGGCCAATGATTTTTGCATCCTCGCCTTCCTTGTTGTGATCCCGATGTCCACTTCACCAACAACCAAGGCGAGCAGGACATCCGCATGATCAAGGTGAAACGTCGCTTGTGTAACACATCGGATCGAACCTCACCATTGGTTGCAGGGAGCTGCAACCGGTCCCGGCCGCGCTGCGGCTCAGCGGAACGAGTGCGAGCGGAAGATGCTTCGGCGGCCTTCGCGTGACCACATGAGGGACTCGGACGGGCTGACGGCGACGATGTGCTGGTTCTCGCCGAGCGTGGCATAGACGGACGCCACGATGGCGACCATGACGCCGGGTGGGATGTCTGCGGCCGATGCGGGCGCGGGCGATGGTGCCGGGGTGGGGTGGTTGGGCGATGGGGCCGTCCGCCCGTCGCGCAGTGCCCGGACCTCCGCGCGGAGGTCGGAGACGATTTTTGCCAGGACAAGGAATCCGGCGGTCACGATCACCAGCACCGCCGTCTCAAGCTTCATGATATCGGCTGCCGTGGCGAAGAGGGTCTGCATAAAAAAACCTCTCAGGAAAGGGAGACGAGAACCTGGCCCTCCTCGACGGCGTCGCCGGCCGCGACGTTGATCGCGGAGACCGTGCCGTCGGCCTGGGCATAGACGAACGTGTTCATCTTCATTGCCTCGACGGTGACGAGCTGGTCGCCCGAGGCGACCTTCTGCCCGACCTGGCAGTCCACCGACACGATGCGTCCGGCGAGCGGGCTGGTCACCGAGCCGGCTCCGGCCGCTACCGGAGCAGAGGCCTGCTTGGGGGCGGATGCCGGGGGCGGGGCGATGCTGGTCTGCTGGAAGGCCGGGGCCTGCTGCTGGAAGGCGGCCGGCTTGCCGAGCTCGTCCAAGGATTCGACGACGACGTCGTAGGATTTTCCGTCAACGGTAACGCGCAGTTTTCTCATGATAATATTTTGTCTTCCGGAACGTGTTGGATTTTTGTTGCCGGGGCATGCCCGGCGGCGTGGATTGGCGGGATGTTAGAGCGGGATGTTGCCGTGCTTTTTCTGCGGGCGGGTTTCGCGCTTCGAGAGCGTGTTGCGGAGTGCCATGGCAACCATCGCGCGGGTCTGCGAGGGCCGGATCACGTCGGTGATCATCCCCTTGCTGGCCGCTTGGTATGGCGACGCAAACTTCGCGCGATAGTCGGCGATGAGCTTGGCCGCGCACGAGGGATCCTTGTCGATCTCGCGCTTGTAAAGGATCTTTACCGCGCCCTCGGCACCCATGACCGCGATCTCGGCGCACGGCCACGCGAAGACGAGGTCGGCTCCGAGATCCTGACTGCACATCGCGAGGTAGGCGCCGCCGTAGGCCTTGCGCATGATCACGGTGATCTTCGGGACGGTTGCCGCGCCGTAGGCGAAGAGCATCTTCGCCCCGTGGCGGATGATCCCCCCGCGCTCCTGCGCGACGCCGGGAAGGAATCCACCGGTGTCCACCAGAGTGACGATCGGGATGTTGAAGATGTTGCAGAATCGGATGAAGCGGGCCGCCTTGTCCGACGCATCAATATCGAGCGTGCCGGCCTTGAACTGCGGCTGGTTGGCGATGATCCCGACCACGATGCCTTGGACCCGGCCGAAGCCGACGACGATGTTCTTTGCGAAGTCCATCTGGACCTCGAAGAAGTCGGCTTTGTCAACGAGGCGTCCGATGACGGTTTTTACGTCGAGAGGATTTTTTGCGTCATCCGGAACGAGATCATCCATCCCCGGATCCTCGTTCAAGGCGAGCGGCTGGCTGAGGTCGTGCGGCGGATCCATGATGTTGTTCGACGGAATGAACGAGAGGAGCTTCTGGACGATGGCGATCGCGTGCGCATCGTTGTCCGCGACGAAGTGGATGTTCCCGCTGATCGTGGCATGGGCGGCGGCACTGCCGACCTCGGCCATCGTGCATTTTTGGCCGGTTGCGGCGAAGATCACCTCCGGGCCGGTGATGAACATGTTTGCCTGATCCTTAACCATGATCTGGAAATCGGTGAGGGCGGGCGAGTAGGCGGCGCCGCCGGCGCACGGGCCGGCGATGACGGCGATCTGCGGGACCACGCCCGAGAGATACACGTTCTTGAAGAAGACCTTCCCGTAGCCGGAGAGCGACTCGACGCCCTCCTGGATGCGCGCGCCGCCGGAGTCGTTGAAGCAGACGACCGGCATGCCCGACTGCTGGGCGAAGTCCATGATGTCGCAAATCTTCTGCGCATGCATGGCGCCGAGCGAGCCTCCGGCAACTGTGAAGTCCTCGCTGTAGGCGGCCACCGGGCGGTCGCCGACACGGCCGGTGCCGCTGACGACGCCATCGGCCGGCAGCTCCTTTTTTTCCATCCCGAAATTGTGGCATGCGTGCTGCGCGTGCATCCCAAACTCCATGAACGTGCCTTTGACAAACAGGTTGTCGAGCCGGTCGCGGGCGGTCATCAGGCCTTTTTTGCGGCGCGCTTCGAGCTTGTCCTTGCCGCCGCCGGCGAGGACTTTTTCGCGGCGCACTTCGAGATCTTCGAGAAATTCTTTTTTGATGGGCATCTTGCGTGGTGGTTAGTGCCCGCAGTTGCAGCCGCAGGGTTTCGGTTGGCAGAATTCTGTGAGCACCCCGAACGAGCTTTTCGGATGCAAAAATGCGACGAGCTTTCCGCCCGCGCCATCGAATGGGACCTCGTGGATCAGACGCTCGCCGTTCTCCTTCGCCTGCGCGAGCTGGCCGACGATGTCGGTCGTGGCAAACGCGATGTGGTGGATCCCCTCGCCCTTCGACTCGATGAACTTTGCGATCGGGCTCTCCGGATCGGTCGGCTCGAGCAGCTCGATGTGAACCTCCCCGCACGCGAAAAATGCGGTCTTCACCTTTTGCGACGGAACCTCCTCGATGTGCTCGCACTTGAGCCCGAGGGTTTTCTCGTAGTGCGGCAGCACCGTCTCGATGGATTTTACGGCGATGCCCAGATGGTCGATTTTAAGGATGGTTGCGCTCATGGAAATTAGTGTATTAGGAAATCTAATAATAAATCCTCTGGCAAGAAGTTTTTTTTGAGAGAGCATCCGACGACGACAATGAAAAAGCCATCCGCCACCGTTACGATCCGCCGTCGGCGCGACCACCTTGCCGAGATGGCGGCGCGCGGGACGACCCATGAGCGGACGATCGCGTCCGAGAAGCTTGCACGGCTGGATGCGCGGTTTGATTTTTCGGCAGAGGAGGTGGCGGCGGATATTTTTGTCGGTTGGTCGCGACCGGCGCACGCGCGGCTTGCGGAGCCGGTGCTGAGGGTGAAGCAGGAGTGGCTCGACGCGGCGAACCTTGTGAAGTGGGTTTTCCAGGATCAATTCGATGCGGCCTCCGCCTGGCGCACGACCGACGAGGGTGCGGAGCTGCTGCTGCATGCGGAGAAGGCGGACATCAAGCGGTTCCGGCCGTTTGCAAAAAACCTTTACGAGACGATCGTCGCGGCCTGCGCGGTCTTTTCGAGCGGGCGCGACGTGCGGGCGCTCGACCGGGCGCCATTTCTCAACGGGCTCTACGACGGGCTCATTGACGAGCCGCGCGCGGTCGGGGCGATGGTCCCGGGGTTCTCTCCGGTTGCGAAGAAAAAGCCGGCCGGCGGGAAAAAGCGCAGGAAGCCGTCCGCGGTGTTGCCGCCGAACTCGGCGACGATCCATCCCTACGACCTCGGACGCGACGCCGGAAAAAAATTGCGCATGGCGACTCCGCGCGACGAGCTGTGCGAGAGTGTCCGGCTGGCGGTCGCTGGTCCGGACGCCGAATAGGTCGGGATAGCCTGGCGACCGCTACTTGCTGCCGGGTTTGACCGCCGGGGTTCCCCTGAGGTCGTCCGGCAGGTGGTCCGGGTCGAACGTCTCCGGGCTCATTTTGACGAGCGAGACGAACGGGCAGCCGAAATCCGGAAGGTTCCCGCCGCTGCGGTCCACGATCGCGCCGGCCGCCGCGACGATCCCACCGAGCTCGCGCACGATATCAACCGTCTGCTGCACGCGTCCGCCCCGGGTCACCACGTCCTCGGCGACAAGAAATTTTTCTCCCTGCCGGATCGTGAACCCGCGCCTGACGACCAGCCCGCCCTCGCCATCCTTCTCGGCGAAGATGTGGCGTTTTCCGAGGTGGCGGGCGACCTCCTGGCCGACGATGATCCCGCCGACGGCCGGCGAGATGACGGTGGTTGCGTCGAACCCAGCGAGCTCGTCCGCGAGGAGCCCGCAGACGCGCGACGCGACCGCCGCATCCTGGAGGAGGAGCGCACATTGGAAAAACTCGCGGCTGTGAAGCCCGCTGCGCAAAACAAAATGACCGCTGAGCAACGCCCCGGTCTGCCGGAAAAGATCCAATACTTCGCTCATGTCGGTGAGGAGATTTTGGTTGTCAGTTCGGCATCAAGTCGAGGCCCTTGAGCGTATTTTCGTCGAAGCGTCCGTTTTGGCGGAAGCCCGCGCTTTTTTGCCAGACCTTGAGCGCGGACACGAGCCCGGCACTCGGCATGCCGTCGTCGGGGCCGTTGTAATACCCGAGCAGTTTCAGGTTTTTTTGCGCCTGCCGGACGACTGCAAACTGGGTGTCCGGGCCGGACGAAATATACGGTCCGCCCTTGAAGATTTCGGCGATCGCGACGTAGGTGGGAGCCTGGACCTGAGCCGAGATCCCGAGCTGGTCGAGCGTCTGTCGGTTGAGTTCGCCGGTCACTTTCAGGTTCTCCGCGATCTGATACCTGCGGATCGCCGCGCTCGTCCGACTCCCCGGCTGGCCGTCGACCGTCCCGCTGTAAAACCCGAGGCGGGCGAGCTTTTGTTGGGCCGCAAGCACCGCGTCGTCGGCGCGGAGGGCGGCGGGCAGAAGGAGCACGGCGAGCGCGAGGGAAAGGGTTCGATTCATGGGTTCAGGCTAAGCGGATTTCGTGCCGGAGGCAAGCGCGGGGGAGAGCGCAGGAACGCGCGCGCGGGATCGGCTGCTCCGCCGGTTCGGGTCGGCGACGGGGGAGGCAACGAGGTCATAGACTTGCGAGCCGACGACGCGTGCGGCCACAAATGTGCCCGGCGTGCAGGGTTCGGTGAGGATAACCCGGCAGTCCACATCCGGAGCATCGTGCTCGGTGCGGCCGATGTTCGGCTGCTCGACGAGAACCTTGAGCGTGCGGCCGGACATCGCGGCGGCGGATTCGAGGGCGATTTTTTGTTGGAGCTTCATCGCCTCCCGGTGGCGGCGGTTTTTCACGCGCGCCGGGATTTGATTTTCCATCTTCGCCGCGCGCGAGCCGTCCTCCCGCGAGTAGTGGAAGACCCCGAGGCGCTCGAACCGGGTCGCTTCGATGAATCCGAGCAGCGCGTCGAAGTGCTCGTCGGTCTCGCCGGGGAACCCGACGATGAACGTCGTGCGCAGGCCGAGGCCGGGGATGCCCGCGCGGAGCCGCGCGATGAGGTCCTCGATGTGCGAGCGCGACGTCTCACGGCGCATCGCCCGGAGCATGTCCGGGTGGATGTGCTGGAGCGGGATGTCCACGTAGCGGGCGATCTTCGGGTTGCGCGCGATCGCGGCGATGAGCTCGTCGCTCCAATGCGCGGGATGCGTGTAGAGCAGGCGCACCCAGAAGTCGCCACCGATGCCGGCGATCCCGTCGAGGAGCTGGACCAGCGACGGGCCGCGCGAGGAATCCACCGGCTGCCGCGGCCCGGCTTTTTCCTCCCAGAGGTCCATGCCAAAATACGTGGTGTCCTGGCTGATGAGGTTGATCTCCTTCACGCCTTCGGCGACGAGCGCGCGGATCTCGTGAACAACCGACTCCGGGGTCCGGCTGCGGTGGCGTCCGCGCATCTGCGGGATCACGCAAAAGCTGCACGGATGGTTGCAGCCCTCGGCAATTTTCACGTAGGCCGTGTGGCGCGGGGTCAGGCGGAACCTCGGCGTCGAATAGTCCGGGATGTAGCCCGGCTTACGGGTCACCAGATCGAGCGCGCCGCCGCCGGATTCGAGCAGGTCGCAAAAAATCTTCCCCGCGCCCGCGACCTGGTCGAGCCCGATGAACGCATCCACCTCCGGCATCTCGTTCACAAGCTCCTTCGAGAACCGTTGGGAAAGGCACCCGCTCACAACGAGCTTCCGTCCGGGCCGTCCCCCGTGGACCCGGTGAGCCTCAAGGATGGCATCGACTGACTCGCGCTTTGCGGAGTCAATGAACCCGCAGGTATTGACGACCAGCACGTCGGCCTCGCCCGGATCGGCCGTCACCTCGAACCCCTCATTGCGGGCCGCGCCGAGCATGATCTCTGCGTCCACTAGGTTCTTCGCGCACCCGAGGCTCACCATTCCGATCTTCTTCGCGGACGGGTTCATTTTTCTTGCATTACTGGCTTCGCGCACGGCTGAGTGCCACTGCGCGCAGATTGACGCCATCGGGAGGGACGTTCTCTGGCAGACCCACCCTGAATTTTTCTATCGACTGGGAGGCTGGTACGCGGGCGAGAGTTGCCTCGCGAACGCGAAGAATGTCGGGAACATTCCGCCAGGCCGCACCGTCAAAATGCTCCAGCCGGAGAGACGAATTGACTTCCGGGCTCGCGGTCACCACAAGGATGACGGGTTCTGTTTGAGGAGGAATGGTTGCAGATAAGCCATCGATCAGAATGATCGGGTGCCCCAAAAAACTCAAATGAATGGTCTTGTGTTGTCCGCTGATGGAAAGGTCGATGATTTGATCAGAAGCGCATGCTGGAAGCTTCTCCCGGTCGCTCTCCCCGGCCCATGTGGTTCCCGTATCGACATAAACCTCGCTATTTTTCCATGCGAACTCCGCAGTACTTTCGCGGACAGCGAGATCTTTCGGGAGATAGTGGCGCATGTTCTTCGCGTTGTAATGCAGATGGACTTTGCGCGTCGGCCCGCCGATCAGCTCCGATGCGCGGACGGCGGTGAACCAGTCTTCATTCGGAGTGAATGAAAATGCGAGGCACCGCGAAACGGCGACCAGAGTGAAAAACGCGCAAGCCAGTGGAATCGCCACAGCCTTCACTGGTTTCCAGAGCCGCACCGAGGCGGCAAGACCCAGCGAGAGAGCGAGTGCCACCGGGACTGCCATAAACGAGGCGACGCGCATTGGCAGGGAGACCATGACAAGGGCCGCAAGAAAAAAACCCACAATTCCGGCAGTCACAACAGTGAGTTGCTTCGCTGAGAGCCGGTCCTTCACCCAAAGCAAGGCCAGGAATGCAAGGGTGATGGATGCAGATCCGAGCAGC
This sequence comes from Chthoniobacter flavus, assembly GCA_020718585.1. GTDB lineage: Bacteria > Verrucomicrobiota > Verrucomicrobiia > Chthoniobacterales > Terrimicrobiaceae > QYQL01. Next base: position 4,989 of record DYRS01000056.1, on the reverse strand, counting down.
GCAATCTGCACGTCTGGAAAAAAATAGGTCCGGAGAAAGGTCTCGATTCCACGCCACGAATCAAAGGTTCGTTCCCCGGGATACTTCGCAGCAAAGCCCGCAGCCGATTTTGCCATCTGGCCGAGGATCGGGAGATAGAGGAGCACGGTGGCGAGCCCCCCTCCAGCGCAGACCGCAACATTGCGCCATGTGAGTTGAAGACAGAGTGCGGTTGCGAGAAGGGGAGTGCAGAAAAACACATATGCCGGGACCGTGTAAATCCCGAGGACCGAGAGCCCGACAGCTCCTGCGAGCATTCGCCAGTCCCGGCACTTCAGGAATGACCACAGGAAGACCGTGCTTCCGATTGCAAACAGTCCGAGCAATCCATAGCCGCGGGCCTGTAGAGACAGATGCATCGCCTCTTTGTTGAGAACCCACAGTCCCAGGAAGACAGGAATCGCAAGATCGAGCTGGGATTTACGGAAAAACCAGACCGCCACCGCCACCGTGCCGAGGACTGCGACAATCGATGCCAGGCGTGCCCGCAGGGGGGCATAGGATTGACGTTCGGGCAGCACGGAGTTGATGAGATTGAAGAAAACGTGATTCTTGGGAGCCTTGTAGTCCGTCATGACTTTCAGCGGTCCCTTTGAGCTATAGCTGCCAATGGAACCAAACTCATCACCCCACAGGGAGGTGGACGACATAGCCATGATCCAAACCAGCAGATAAACCAGAGTGGCTGCGATCACAGCGAGGAGCGAAATCTGTGTCAGCACCTTCCAGCCTGATGTATCAGCAAGCTGGCTGACAAGGCATCGGTTTGGCGATGTCGCGGGCGGTTGTCCGTCATTTCCATCTGCAATCTCTGTTCCCATCCCAATGATCGTCATCTGGAATAACACGTCATGTCAAGTTCCCCCCCAATCTGCTGGCTCACCACCGGGTTCGACGAGGCGCACGACCTCGGACGCGGCAAATTTTTGGACACTCCCCCCGTTTCAGCGGATGTTCCCCTCCCGTCTGGATGTCCGTTTCCGTGCCGACAGCACAATATACGGTTTATTTTTTCTCGCACAAACCGGAGGTTGAGATTATGCTGATGGCATGTTTCTCCCACAAAACACACTGCTCGAGAAGCTGACCGACAAGCTTTCCAACTCGCGGGATTTCACGATCTCGTTCCTTCTACATGGCATTCTGGTTGCGGTCTTCGGAACGACTGTTCTTTTTCAGGCGATCCAGCCACCGTCGGATTTTGAAACCGAGAGCTTTTCTCCTCCCGGACCGGCCGCTGCGGCTCCGCTTCCGCCTGTTGTGAACCAGGCACCCCCGGCACCAAACATGACGGTCGTCCCGCAATCCGCCACGGTCAACATCATCACCACAGTCGCTCCTCCGGCGATGAATTTTGTCGCGCCGCCGATGATCATGACCCGCGCCAACCCTGCGGAGCTGGCCCCCGCGATGCAGGTCGAAGCGCAACGTCCGTCGGCCGCCGGCGTCGCCGGGCTCTCCCGCGCGCAGGCCGATGCGATTGGCGGGTTTACGAAGGATTGGGTGAAGGGACCTCCCGGCACCGGAAACCGGGTCCGCGAGTATGAGTTCACAGCGTTTGTCGGACAGTATGCCGGGGGCAACTGGAATTCCACCGTGAGGACGGATGCCGGGAAAATCGAAAATGGGAGCCTTCCGAACCTGCTCGATTTCATGAGCACCCGCTCGAAGAACAAGGTAAAAACCAACTACCAGAGCGTCCGGGCGATCAAGCTCGACAGCGACGAGCTTTTGTCCGTCAAGCCGCCGTTTGTTTTCATGACCGGCACGCGCGATTTCCGCCTCAGCGACAAGGAGGTCGAGAACCTTCAAAAATACGTAAGGCTCGGCGGCGCGGTCTGGGGCGACAGCTCGGTGCCCGGAAGCAACTCGCGGTTTGACATTGCGTTCCGCCGGGAAATGAAACGGGTGATTCCGGATGTGGACAAGGAATGGGAGGCGCTGCCCGCGAACCACCCGATCTACTCGCAGGCGTATTTTCCCGAAATCAAGGAGACCCCGGCCGGGCTCAACTTCTACCGCGAGCCGGTCTATGCGCTCAAAATTTTCGGCGAGGTGGCGATCATTTATACGGCAAACGACTACGGGGACATGTGGCAGGTCGGGCTCGATGACCAGGAGCGGGTTGACGTGCGCAAGAACGACAGGAATGCGTTCGTCGCGCTCAACCAGGCGATCTACGACAACCGGGAGACCTACCTGCGTAACATCTCGCCCGAGTCGCTTGCCAGGACCTACAAGTTCGGCACCAACGTGGTCATCCACCTGCTGACCCGGTGGGAGAGCAAGGTCCGCAGCGCGTCGGCGCTTTGACCGGCGGACGGCATGGGGCAATGAAAATCCGCCGCGTCCTTCTCGTCGCTCTTTTTCTTTCGCATCCGCTGATCGCGCGCGAGTCCGCGCAGCCTGAGCTGCCGGCGGCGATGCTCCGGGTCGGAAAGACCGCGGTGCGGGCGGAGGTTGCCGACGACGATTCCGAGCGCTCGTGCGGACTGATGTTCCGCGAATCCCTCGCGCGGGACTCGGGGATGTTGTTCGTGATGCCGACCACCGGACCCGCCGCATTCTGGATGAGGAACACGCTCGTCCCCCTTTCCATCGCATTCATCGGGCCGGACGGGGCGATCATGGAGATCCACGACATGAAGCCGAAATCCGAGGAGATGGTCCGCAGCGCGTTCCCACGGATCGCCTACGCCCTCGAGATGGAGCAGGGATGGTTTTCGAAAAACAACATCTGGCCCGGCGAGCGAGTGTCCGGCCTCCCGCCTCCCCAGCAGGGCGGGCGGTGATGGACGGATTTGCCCCGGGCGGCTACTTCGGTGCGACCGCGCAGGTTTCGCAGGGTTTGATCTGCTGAAAGAAGTCGTTCCCCTTGTCGTCCACAAGAATGAACGCCGGAAAATCCACGACGTCAATTTTCCAGACCGCCTCCATCCCGAGCTCCGGGTATTCGAGCATTTCGACTTTCCGGATGTTGTCTTGGGCGAGGATGGCGGCGGGTCCGCCGATCGAGCCGAGGTAGAACCCGCCGTGTTTGAGGCACGAGTCGGTGACCTGTTTGCTGCGGTTGCCTTTGGCGATCATGACCATCGAGCCGCCGTTCGACTGGAAGATGTCCACGTAGCTGTCCATGCGTCCGGCGGTGGTCGGTCCGAACGAGCCCGAGGGAAGGCCTTTCGGGGTCTTGGCAGGGCCGGCGTAATACACCGGGTGATCCTTGAAATACTGCGGGAGCCCCTCGCCGCGGTCGAGGCGCTCCTTGAGCTTTGCGTGCGCGATATCGCGGGCGACGACGATCGTGCCGGTGAGCTCGAGCCGGGTTGTCACCGGGTGCTTCGAGAGCTCGGCGAGGATCTCCGGCATCGGGCGGTTGAGGTCAATTTTCACGCAATCCTTCGCGGAGGCCGCGCGGTGGCGGTCGGGGATGAACCGGGCGGGGTTGGTCTCGAGCGCTTCGAGCCAGAGGCCGTCCTTGTCAATCCTCGCCTTCACGTTGCGGTCGGCCGAGCACGAGACCCCGATGCCGACCGGACACGACGCGCCGTGGCGCGGAAGGCGGATGATCCGCACGTCGAGCGCGAAATACTTTCCGCCGAACTGCGCACCGATCCCGCACGACTGCGCGGCCGCGAGGATTTTTTCCTCCAGCTCGACATCGCGGAACGCGCGGCCGAGTTCGTTGCCGGTTGTGGGCAGGGCGTCGAGATACTTTGTGCTCGCGAGCTTGACCGTCTTCAGGCACGCCTCGGCCGAGGTCCCGCCGATCACAAATGCGAGGTGGTAGGGCGGGCAGGCGGCGGTCCCGAGGGACTTCATTTTTTCGACAAGGAATTTCTCAAGGCTCGTCGGGTTGAGGAGCGCCTTTGTTTCCTGGAAAAGATATGTCTTGTTTGCCGAGCCGCCGCCCTTGGCGACGAAGAGAAAATCGTAGGAATCCCCGTCGGCCGCGTAGATGTCGATCTGCGCGGGGAGGTTGGTCCCGGTGTTTACCTCGTCATACATCGTGAGCGGCGCGGTCTGCGAGTAGCGGAGGTTTTCGCCGGTGTAGGTATTGTAGATCCCGCGCGAGATCGCCTCCTCGTCGTGCCCGCCGGTCCAGACCTGCCCGCCCTTTTTTGCGACGACCGTCGCGGTGCCGGTGTCCTGACAAAACGGGAGGACGCCGTGCGCCGAGACCTCGGCGTTGCGCAGCAGCGTGAGGGCAACCGTGCGGTCGTTCTCGCTGGCCTCCGGGTCGTCGAGAATCGCCGCCACCTGCGCGAGATGCGCGGGGCGCAGCAAAAACGAAACATCCCGCATCGCCGCCTGGGCGAGATACGTCAACCCCTCGGGCTCGACCTTCAGCACCGGCTGGCCGTCAAATGTCGCCACCGACACGAACTCGTCGGTGAGCTTCCGATATTCGGTCGTGTCCGGACCGGTGGGAAAGGGTTTCTGGTAGGCGAATGCGGGCGGGTTGTTGGCCATGATTTTTTGTGATGAATCCGGTGAGGATGCCACAATTCCCAGGGGTTGGCAAGGCGTGGGGGCGGCCCAAAATCCGCGCGTAAGAAATAGAATCTGGGTATGCACTTTACTCCCCTAGATACCATCTGTAGTGGTTTGAGCGTTTTCCAAGGGTCGGCCTCCGACCAAATCCTTTCCCCGCACCGGTTCGAGAACTACGGCTTGCTGCAAGAGGCGATAGAAGAGCAGACCGCGCGACTTTGATGTCCGCCTGTTGAACCGGAAGGTGAACTCGTCGAGATAGTAGGCCAGATGCTGGGGACGAACAGACCCCTGAAGTGATCTTGCGGAGGATGGACAACGTGATCGCGTAGTTGCCGGAAGCGCAGCGGCAGGCGCATGAGAGAGTGATCGGCGGACGCCAGGTGCCTAGCAAGGAAAAGATCTGAGCATGGACGGCAAGGGGCGGTGGATGGACAACGTGTTCATCGAGCGGGTCTG
>DYRS01000055.1 GCA_020718585.1 Chthoniobacter flavus | reverse complement strand
AAACGCTGGCTCCTCTACCTTTTCTTCTCAATTATGGGCCGTGAACGGCTACCCCATCTTTTACACTTTTCTGAGTCGGTCGGGGCCGACTGATCGCCTATTTTGCGACGATATTGACGAGCTTGCCGGGGACGACGATCACTTTGATGATCGCCTGCCCTGCAGTGGCCTCGGCGACCTTTGTGCTCGCGCGGGCGGCGGCTTCGGTTTCTTCCTTCGTTGCCCGGATCGGGATGAGGATCCGGTCGCGAACCTTGCCGTTGACCTGCACGGGGATTTCGATTTCGGATTCGACGAGGAGCGATTCGTCGTGCGTGGGCCAGGGCTGGGCCGAGGCGCAGCTCTCGAAGTCGAGGCGCGACCAGAGTTCCTCTGCAAGGTGCGGCGCAAACGGGCTGAGGAGAGGGAGGAGGATCCGCAGAGCTTCGATCGGACGCGGCTTCGCATTCACAAATTCGTTTGTAAAAACCATCATCTGCGAGATCGCGGTGTTGAACGCGAGTGCCTGCACGTCGGCGGTCACCTTCTTGATCGTGGCGTGCGCGACGCGCGCCTGGGCCGGCGTGAGCGGGATGTCGGCGAGATCGCCGGAGACCGTCCAAGTGCCCTCCTGGTCCTCCGCCATGCCGAGTCGCCACACGCGGGCGAGGAACCGATAGACACCCTCGACGCCCTTGATGCTCCAGGGCTTCATCTGCTCGAGCGGGCCCATGAACATTTCGTAGAGGCGCAGCGAATCCGCGCCAAACTCCTCGATCACGCTGTCGGGAGTGACGACATTTCCCCGGCTCTTTGACATTTTCTGCCCGTCCGGACCGAGGATCATCCCCTGGTTGACGAGCCGCTGGAACGGCTCCTGTGTCGCGAGTTGGCCGAGGTCGTGGAGTACCTTGTGCCAGAACCGCGCGTAGAGAAGGTGCAGGACCGCATGCTCGGTGCCCCCGACATAGAGGTCCACCCCGCCCGGCGTGCCGCCTCCGGCCATCCAGTAAGCGTCGGCGTCGGCACTGATGAAGCGCGACGCATTTTCGGGATCGCAGAACCGGAGGTAATACCAGCACGAGCCCGCCCACTGAGGCATCGTGTTTGTCTCGCGCTGGGCGGTCTTGGAATAGGCGACCCACTCGCGCGCCTTGCCCAGCGGCGGCTCCGGCGTTCCGGTCGGCTTGAAATCGTCCATCTCCGGCTGCACGACCGGCAGCTCGTTTTCGGAAATCGCGCGGTGCCGCCCGCCCTCCCAAACGACGGGAAACGGTTCGCCCCAATACCGCTGGCGCGAGAACAGCCAGTCGCGCAGCTTGTAGTTGACCGTCGCGCGCCCGAGCCCGCGCTCGTCAAGCCATGCGGAAATTTTCGCCTTCGCATCCGCCGTCGGCATGCCGTCAAGAAACCCGGAGTTGACCGCGACGCCGTCGCCCGAGAAGCAGGTGGGGCGGCAAGGGAGCACAGGCGTCCCGCCCGTGCTCCCTTGCCGCACGACCTCGCGCACGGGCAGGCCGAACTGCTTCGCAAACTCAAAATCCCGCTCGTCGTGCGCGGGGACGGCCATGATCGCGCCGGTGCCGTAGCCCATGAGCACGTAGTCGGCAATCCAGACCGGGATCGACTCGCCATTGACCGGGTTGATTGCGAACGCGCCGGTGAAGACCCCGCTCTTTTCCTTCGCGAGGTCGGTGCGTTCGAGGTCAGATTTTGAGGCGACTTTTTTCTGATACCCCTCGACCGCCGAGCGCTGCTCCGGGGTTGTGATTTCCGGCACGAGCGGATGCTCGGGCGAGAGGACCATGTAGGTCGCGCCAAAAAGCGTGTCCGGGCGGGTCGTGAATACCGATATTTCACACTTCGCATTCTCCATTTCGCATTCCGAATTCCGAATTTCAAATTTCACCAAAGCACCCACGCTCCGGCCGATCCAATTTTTTTGGAGGAGCTTGATCGAATCCGGCCAGTCGAGTCCGTCGAGCCCGTCGAGCAGGCGCTCTGCGAACGCGGTGATTCGGAGCATCCACTGACGGAGCGGACGCCGCTCGACCGGAAACCCGCCGACCTCGCTTTTCCCGTCCACCACCTCCTCGTTCGCGAGCACGGTGCCGAGCTCCGGGCACCAGTTCACCGGCATCTCGGCGACGTAGGCGAGGCGCACGCTGTCCGGATCGCCGCCGGCATAGGTCGCGATCGGCTCGGCCCGCTCGGTCGCCGGATTGAACCACGCGTTGTAGAGCTGGAGGAAAATCCATTGGGTCCACCGGAAATACCCGGTGTCGGTCGTCGCGAATTCCCGCTGCCAGTCGTAGCTGAACCCGAGTGCCTGGAGTTGCTCGCGGAACCGTGCGATATTTCGAGCGGTCGTGACCCGCGGGTGCTGTCCGGTCTTGATCGCGAACTGCTCGGCGGGGAGCCCGAACGCGTCCCAGCCCATCGGGTGCAGGACGTTGAACCCGCGCATCCGGTGGAAGCGTGCGAGGATGTCGGTCGCCGTGTAGCCCTCGACATGGCCGACGTGCAGCCCGTCGCCGCTCGGATACGGGAACATGTCGAGGATGTAATACTTCGGGCGCGAGGGGTCGAACCCTGGGTCGCCGGGGTTCGTGGCATGGAATGCGCCGGACCCAACCCAGTGCCGCTGCCATTTGGATTCGAATTCGGAGAACGGAAATTGCTTGCGCTGCGTGGACATTGTAAAAGCCCCCCGACTATGCCAGACGCTGCCGCTCCTGCAATCCCATTGCTCATCCCATTGCTCGTCTCCTTGCTTGTCTCGACCCGCAACGCGCACAAGATCGCGGAGATCCGCGCGATCCTCGGGCCGGGGTTCTCCGTGCGCGACCTCTCGGTGCTTCCAGAAATGCCGGAAGTCGAGGAGACCGGGGAGACGTTCGAGGACAACGCCGCGCTCAAGGCGGTCGCCGCGTCCCGGCTTTTTGACGGATGGGTGATCGCCGACGATTCCGGGCTCGAGGTGGACGCCTTGGGCGGAGCTCCGGGCGTGCTCTCCGCTCGCTACGCTGGGGCGCAATCTGACGACGCGGCAAACAACGCGCTGCTGCTGAAAAATCTCGAGCACATCTGCGGCCGCGCTCGCTCGGCGAGATTCCGGTGCGTGATCGTGCTGGCGAAATCCGGAGCGAAGCTCGCCGCATTTGCCGGCTCGGTCGAGGGGCGGATCATTCACTCGCCGCGTGGCGCAGGAGGGTTCGGATACGACCCGCTTTTTGTGCCCGATGGCCACTTCAAGACATTCGCCGAGCTCGGCCCGGACATCAAAAACTCGCTTAGCCACCGCGCCCGCGCGCTGGCCAACCTCCGCGCGGCCAGCGGCGGCGGGCATTTTCCCCTTGCTGGCGTGACAAACCCATCGTCCTGTGAATAATTTCGCGCGATGAATCGCGCCATCCCCCCTTGCGTTTCGGCCTGTTTTGGTGGATCTTGGTATGGCAGCCAAGACACGACCTATGCTGGTCGTTTCCCGACGCGATGATGATGCGCCTCGCGCCCTTTCAGTTTGTGCGCCGATGAATGAACTTGGGTTGTCGTGGGAGGGTGCGCCGGTCGGGAGGGGGCGGTACTATTTGATTTCGCGGAGTTTTCCGCCGGAGCTGCGGATGATCGAGCCGACCTCGCGCCGGTCGTCCGGCTTGATCTCGAACCCGATGAAGTGGATCTTGCATTCGCCGAGGGACTTTTTGTCGGCGGCATTTTTGATTTCCTTCCACGGGATCGTTTCGACGAGGGCCTTGGATTTTTTCGGATCCGGCGGCTTCCACTGGAAACTGGCGTCGGAGATGAGGAAGATCGTATCCGGCTTCATTTTGGCGGCGAGCTCGAGGACGCCGACGAGACCGCGGGGGTTGGAGACGACTTTTTTTGAGGTGCCCATTGAGCCGGTATCCACCCATTCCTTTTCGATCCATTCGAGGGCGTCGGCGCGATTCTGGTCGGTGGCGGGGACGAGTTCGGGGGCGAACGGCTTGTAGTTTTGCGTGAACTGGACGATTCCGAAGCGGGAGCCGATCGGGAGCTTCGAGATGAGGGCGGCGGTTTCCTCGCGGATTTTCGAGAGGGGGACGCCCGCGCGGTTCGCCTTGTTGACGACGCTGGAGGAGACGTCAAAGGCGAGGAGGATCCGCTCGCCGTCGGACTCGATTCCGAAGAAGCTGAGGCCGGTGCCGCCGAGCTTGCCGCCGCTGCCGAGGTTCCCGGTGCCGAGCCCGCTGCCGATCCCCGCCGCGCCCACGAGCCCGGAGACCTGGTCGGAGACGATCTCTGAGGGATCGAGCGGCAGCATTTGGTCCATGTCCATCTTCGGGAGGTCGGGCAGCGCGAATGCGGACGGGCGGATACTTTGCATCTTGTCGTTGAAGCTCGGCTTCGGGGCCATGCTGTCGAGCGCGGCCATGTTCATTTTGTGTTCCCGCTGCTTCGCAGGGAGCCGGATGTCGCGGGTCGCATGGAACTCGGCCGGCGACTCGCTAAAGTAGCGGGCGACGATGACCGCGCCGGCGATGAGGGCGGCCACGACATGGACCCCGATGCTGACGAGGATCACCGTGATGACGATGCTGCGCAGCCGGCTCTTCGGTTTTTTTGCGCGCCGCCTCATGGTTCGTCCTCCGTCGCGCCCGCGAATGTGACGCCCTGGATCCCCGCCTTCGCGCACGAGTTGAGGACGTCAATGACCCGCTGATGCACCGCCTTGTCCGAGACGTCCACCGTGATGAGTGCCTGGCTTTTGTTCGCGTCGGCGGTCTCCTTGAACCGCTTGAGCGTGGCGACGAGCGCGGGGAGATCCCGGCTGTCCGGCTTGTCGAGCGGGAGGTCGTTGAGGATGACCTGCCCGTCGTCGCGGATCGCGATGAGCTGCTCGTCGGGGATCTCGAGCGCATCCTCCTGCGCGACCGTCCCCGGCAGGGTCATGTCCATGTCCGCCTCCGGCTTCACCGGCTTCGACGTGAGGATGTAGAAAAACAGGAGCAGAAAGCAGACGTCGATCATCGGCGCGATTTGGAGCTCGATCTGCGGGTGTTCGGTGCGCCTCATTTTTGCATCACCCCGAAGACGATCTCGATCGCGCCCGCCTCGCTCGCGACCGCCATGACTTCCTTGATTTTTTTTCCCGGCGTCCCGGCGTCGGCGCGGATGTAGAGCTTGAGCGGCGGGTAGTCTTTGAACCGCTGTTTGAGGTGGGAGGCGAGTTCCTTCGACGTGACCGGACGGCTGCCGCTGAACATCTGGCCCGCAGCGTCAATGTTCACGACGTCGCGGTCGCCCTCGTCCACCGGGATCTTTCCGGTCGTCGCGTGCGGGACGTTGATCGCGAGCAGCTTTTCCCCCTTGGTGATCTTGCCCGCGAGCATGAAGAAAAAGAGGAGCAGGAGTGTCACGTCAATCATCGGCGCGATCTGGAGGCCGACCTCGTCGTGGTGGACCCTGCGCATGCGGCGGCGTGGGGCGGACATCTTCTACTGGTCGGGGGCGGGCTGTGCGAAGTCGTTGTGCGCCTCACCGGTGAAGAGGTCGAGCATGTGCGAGAGCGCGGCGTGGACGTCCGCCATATTCGTGGTGAGAAGCCCGCGGAAAAAGAAGTAGAGGAACATCGCGGGGATCGCGAGGAGGAGTCCGCCGCCGGTTGCGATGAGTGCCTCGCCGATGCCCTTCGCAAGGTCGCTGGCCTCGGCCTTCCCGGCAGTGAGCGCGCTGAAGCTCGTGATCATGCCTGCCACCGTGCCGAGCAGCCCGATCATCGGCGCAAGGACGGCAAACGTGTTCAGGTAGTTGACGACGACCATCATCTTCGTCTCCTCGCGAAAGCAGTCGTCGGCGACCGAGTTTTCCATCGCCTGCTTGTTGAACATATCGCGCTCGAAGTTTGCCTTCGTGAGTGCCGCCGCGAGCGCACGAGTGAGCGGGCCGGGGTTGTCCTTGCAAAGCCGGTAGGCGGCGGGCAGGTCGCGCTGCGCGATGAGCCCGTCGAGGCGCGCGACGATATCCCTCGGCATGAGCCGGCCCTTGCGGAACATGATTGCGCAATACGATCCGAGCGCGACGACTGCCACGGAACAGACGGCGATCAGATGCATGATCGGTCCGCCTTCGCGGTAGAGGTCGAGGAGGCTCTTGTCGCTCACGACGGCGGCCGCGGAGGCGGTGGACGGCGCGAGCGCGAGCGCGGCCAGCACGAGCGGGGCGGCCAGCGGGAGGATTCGGAACGCGCGCGGTGAGCCCGCGTGGCAGTGCGGCGGACGGATGGCTGGGCGGACGGATTTAGTTCTTTTTCGGCTTTTTTGTTGCATGGGATTTTTTCTTTGATTTTGCGGGCTTTTTCGGCGGCGATTTTTCCGGGGCGGCAGGCTTGTCGGGCGTCGGCACCGGGGCGGCCTGCGCGGGCGTCGGCGTCGGCACCGGGGATTCGGAGATCAGGGCGTTTGCACGCGCGACGAATTCCGAGCGCGGGTGGAGGGCTGCGATATCGTGCGCGCATTCGAGTGCGTTTTGGGGTTCTCCGGCGAGCAGATAAACTCCGGCGGCACCCCAGAGCCCGCGGGCGGCGGCGGACGACGGGCTGTCGAAAAGGGCGGGGTAAAGGTAGAGGTCGAGCGCCTCGTTGTAGAGGCGGGCGCGCTCGGGGATGACTGCGGGATCTTCCTGCCAGCGCGGGTTCTCGTCGAGAAGACGCTTCAGTGCTGCCGCCGCCGTCTCGGCCAAAATGAATTTCGCCTCGACGAGCACCGCCGGGTCGTCGGTGTCGGCGGCGAGCTGCGCGGCCTCGCCGACCACCTCCTCCGCGCGCCCGCCCGCGACCATCGCGCGAAGCCGTCCCTGCTTGGCCGCCGCACGGTCGGCATCGCTCCACGCCTTCGCCTCGATGAGAGAAAAAATCGCGAGCGCGGACTCCGCGTTCGGGCGTCCGCCCAAGCGCAGGAGGAGGTCGGCATAGGCGCGGCCGATCCGCGCGGCCGGCGACTTCGGGAAATCGAGCCACGCGCGCTCGGCATCCCAGAGCGCGGCGGCCTGCGGGATCTGCGCGACGGTTGCGGAAGCGAGGAATTCCTCGCGCGCGGGATTTTCGCCGAACTCGATTTGCGCGACCTGCGATTTCGGGACCGAGACCGATGCGAACGCGGGGGGCGCGCCCGGCGGGGTCGGCAGGGTGACTTTGAGCCGGAGGATTTCTCCCTCGGCGGTGACGCGTCCGGCCCGCTTGTCGCCGTTGCGCAGGAAGATCACATCCTGCGCGTGCAAGAGCGGGACCAGCAGAAGCAGGAGCATCGCGGGCACTCTCATTTTTGTGACCCTTCGAGATTGCCGAGGCGTTTGCGGGCGGCGTCGGCTTCCGGGCGCGTGGCGAGATCATCATTCTTCGCGAGTTCGGCGTAAGTCTTTTTTGCGCTTGCCGGGTCGCCGAGTTTTTCGAATGCCTCGCCGCTGCGCAGGTAGGCTTTCGCGACCCATTCGTGCCAGCGTCCGTGCATGACGTAGATCCGCTGGAAGTAGGGGATCGCGAGTTCCGGTTTTCCGTCGGCCATGTGGATCTGGCCGATGCGGAACAGCGCCTCCGCCTTCTCGCGTCCGGCGGATGTCGGGGCGGCAAGCAGCGCCTCGAGCGTCGCGCGCGCGGCGGCCTTGCGTCCGCGCTTCTCCTCAATCGCGGCCTTTGCGAGGAGGACGCGCCCGGTCTCGAGCGAGCCTGTGGATTCGGATGCGAAGCGGTCAAAGAGCGCGAGCGCAGCGGATTCGTTTCCCGCCTCCAGCTCGGCGAATCCGATCGCGGCGAGCGCACGGTCTTTTTGCGGCGCGGCCGGATTCCATTTCAGGAGGTCGCGGAACATCGCGAGCGAGGCGGCGGGATTTCCGTCATCGCGGAGCGCGGTCGCGAAGTCCGCAAGGAGGAGCGGGTTCGTCGTTTGCACGTCGGCCAGCTTCGCGGCCTCGAGCAGAAGCCTGCGGGACGCTTCGGGGTCGGACTTCTTCATCGCGGCCGCCCGAGCCCACAGCGCGCGCATCGCAAGCACCGGCTTGCCAGACTCGCCGGCGGATTTTTGGAGATCCGCAAGCCGACGCGGGAACTCGTCCGGCTCGTCGCGATACAGCCGGGCCAAGGCGGGAAAAAGGTCGTCCACCGAGCGGATGGCCGGGTTGGCGCCGTGTTCGCGGATGGCGTCCCAATAGGCGTCGCGGGCGAGTTCCGGGCGGTCGTTCTGCCGGTGGACCGAGCCGATCTGGAAGACCGCCTCGGCGACCCGCGGGCTGGCCGGATTTTCTTTTTGGAAGTCCCGCATCAGGCGCATCAGCCGCTCGTCCTCGCGCATCAGCTTGAGCGCCTTCGCAATTTTGAAGACCGCCTCCTCGCGCTGGCGGGTCTGCTCGCGGGGAACCCCCTGGAGCGCGGCGATCCCCTCCTCCATCTCCCCCTCGTTCATGAGGGCATCCCCGAGGAGGATGCGCGCCTCGGCGGATTCCTCGTGGTCGGGATACGCCCGGAGGAACGCGCGAAGCTCCCGGATGCTCGTCGCGTAGTCCTCCGCCTGCTGCGCGCAATACGCTTTGCGGAAGACCGCCGAGCCGGCATGCGGGCCGTCCTTGAACTGCTTCAGGTAGTCGTCCATCGCCCCGCGCGCCTTGTCGAACTTCCTGTCGAGCGAATACCCCATGCCCCGCCAATACGCGGCGGAGCCGGCGAGTTCGTGCCCGGGATGAGCCTTGGAGAATTTTTCAAACGCCCGGACGGCGTCTGCATATTTTTCCGCGAGCAGGAGGGTGAACCCCTTCATGAAATGCGCGCGGGGAGCGAACTCCGAGTTCGGGTGCTTTGCGGCGATCTCATCGAATGCGGCAAGCGCGGCGTCGAACCGCAGGTCTTTTTGAGCGGCGAGCCCGTCGAGGTAGATTGCGAGCGGGACCGATGGGGACGCGGGAAATTTTTCACGGAACCCGGCGACGGACTCGGCGACTTTCGGCCAGCGTCCGATCTCGAACCACGTCCGCACGAGGTTTGCCGACGCCTGCTCGACGACCGGGTCGGGAGGCATCCGCCGGAGCATATCCTCGAGGATCAGCGCGGCCTCGCGGTGGCGTCCGAGCCCCTGGTAGGCGGCCGCGAGGCGGAATCGCAGCGCCGCGTCAAAGTTCCCGATTTTTTGAAAGCTCTCGACCTCGCGCGCGACTTTTTGAATCGTTTGGCTGAGGAGGAATTTCGTGTGGGGATCCGAATTTGGGTCGGCCTCGGCCGCGCGCAGGCGGCTGCGCATGTCGTCGAGCCGCTCGTTCTGGTGTTTGAGCAGGCGGTCAGCCGGCCAGACCCGCCGGAGGCAGGCGATCGCGTCGCGGAACCCGTCGGCCTCGAGCCGCCGGTTGCCGAGCTCGAGCGCGAGGCTCTGGAACGTGATGAGCTGGGCTACGTCCTCCATGCGCGGTGCCTCGTCGTCGAGGAGCTTCATCGCCTCGGCATCGCGCCCGGCTTGCAGCAGCGCGTGAAGCTCGAGGATCAGCGCGCGCGAGCGGTTCTCCGCGACGAGCCCGGATTTCAGGCCGGCGAAATGCGCGGCCGCCTCCGCGAATTTCCCCTCGAGAAGCCATGCCGAACCGATCAGCAGCCTTGCCTCGAAGATCTTTCCCGCCGCCGGAAATTTCCTCACATACGCGGGGTCGTTCTCCGCGCCGGATGGAAACATCGCCAGAAATTTTTCGAGCTCCGCGCGCGCGCCAGGGAAATCTTTTTCCTCGACCCGTGCGACTCCGAGCCAGAACCGGAGTTCCTGGGTTTCGGCCTCCGGGGGCGGGGGATCCTGCGCGAGGGCGGTGGCGATCGCGCCGGACGCTCCCGCAAAATCTTTTGCGCGCACGAAGCACATCGCATGGCGGAACCGGGTCGCCCGAATCGCGGCCTCGGCATCCTTCGATTTCCCGAAGTCGTCGGCAAGCTGTGCGAACCGCTTTGCGGCCTCCGCATATTTTCCCTCCGAGTAGAGTTTTTCGGCGACGGCGAGGCATTCGTCGGCGGTCAGTGCCGGGGTTGCGGATTCGGCCGCCAGGGAGATTGTGGAGAGCAGCGCGAGGGCCAGCAAGCCAAGGCGCGCTGTCATTGGAGCGGGTTCCCGATCAGGTTTCCGACCAGATTTCCGGCTCGGCGGAGGGCGACGCGCATCATCGCGGAAAACTCAGCGGCACTGCTGTCGTGGCGGGGGCGGATTCCCCGGTTCGCGGAAAGTGATCCGCGCCTTGCTCAGATCATACGGCGAAATCTCGACCGACACGTTGTCGCCGGGAACGATTCGGATGAATTTTTTTCGCATTTTTCCCGAGATGTGGGCGAGCACGACATGGTCGTTGGGAAGTTTCACCCGGAACATCGTTCCCGGAAGAACATCCACAACAACTCCCTCGCTCGTCACGCAATCATCTTTCGCCATTGGAACGCAGACATATACAAGGGATCGGAAGTAAAGCAACTGCGACGATGCGGCCGGTCGGTCGGCTCGGCCTGTTTGCGATGTTCGGAGCGGCAGGACTCAGGCGGACAGCTCGCGGCCCCTGTCGAAGCGGGCGAGCGTCCTGGCCTTGCCCAGAACCTCAAACATCTCGTAGAGCCCGGGGCCGACCGAGCGTCCGCTCACGGCCACGCGGGCCGGATGCACGAGTTCGCCGGCCTTCACGCCGAGCGCGGCGGCGGTTTCTTTGAGCTTCGCCTCGATGGCGGCGTGCTTCCAGTCGTCGAGCCCTGCGAGTGCTGCGCCGAGCGCGGCGAGCCGGTCGGCGGCGCCGGGTTTCGCAAGACTTTTGGCAACCGCCTCGGGGTCGAACGGGTAGTCCTCGGTAAAAAGAAATCCGATCCAGCCTGGGACGTCGCAGAGGTGTTTGACCTTCGGTTTGACGATCGCGAGTGCCGGGCGAAGCGCCTCGGGCGTGCCGTAGGCGATCCCGGCCCGATCTACAAACGGCCGGGCGAGCTCCTCGAAGCGGTCCGCGCTCATCGAGAGGAGGTGCTGGCCGTTGACCCAAAAACATTTATCGAGGTCGAAGATCGCGTTCCGGCGGTTGATCCCAGTCAGATCGAAGATCGGCCGGATCTCATCCATCGCGAGGATCTCGCGGTTTTCTCCCGGCGACCATCCGAGCAGGCAGAGGTAGTTGGCGACAGCCTCCGGCGTGTAGCCGAGGTCGAGGAAATAGGTGATGCTCGATCCGCCGTCGCGTTTGCTGAGCTTTTTCCCCTCGCTGTTGAGGATGAGCGGGATGTGAGCAAACTGAGGAGGCTCGGCGCCGAGCGCGCGGTAGATCTCGATATGTTTCGGGGTGTTGGAGAGGTGGTCCTCGCCGCGGATCACATGCGTGAGCTGCATCTCGATGTCGTCCACCACGTTCACAAAATGGAAAATCCACGAGCCGTCCGGTCGGCGGATCGTCATGTCCGGGTGGGTGGCCGGGTTGGACATGTCAAACTCGATCCGCCCGCAGACGATATCCTCGACGACGACCGGCCTGCGAGGCGAGCGGAACCGGATCGCCCCGCCGTCCTCGTAGAGGTGTCCGCCCGCATCGAGGACGGCGAGATGTTTTTCGTAGATCGCCGAGCGCTCACTCTGCCGGTAGGGGCCGAACGGACCGCCGGTATCCGGGCCCTCGTCCCAGTCGAGCCCGAGCCATGCGAGGCCATCGTAGATCACCTGATGCGCCTCGGCCGTGTTCCGCTTCTCGTCGGTGTCCTCGATGCGGAGGATAAATTTTCCACCGTTCTGGCGGGCGTAGAGCCAGTTGAAAAGCGCGGTGCGGGCGCCTCCGACGTGGAGGAACCCGGTGGGCGATGGGGCGAATCGTGTGCGGACAGTCATGCGCTGAGGAAACGACATTCCCCCGAAAAACTCAATCCGAATCCCCGAAGAACAGCGCTCCCCGGCGCGGGATGCGCTGCGGGATGTGATTTTTTGAAGGGAGCGATGCGCGATCCGAATGGAAATTGCAATACGCATCGAAACCGTCTCACACTCCGGAAAATGAAAACTCACATGGAGCCCCGCAAATACAGCACCGGCACGAAAGGTCGAATCAAGATGCACTCGGACCAGTGCAAGGAATTCATCCGCGCAAACTCGCCGAGCTTCGAGCTCTCGAAGGAGTTTATCGAATCCACGGACCCCGGTCGGGAGGATACCGTCTGGCAGCGGTTTCAAACTCCGAGGGACATCCTGCCGGAGCTTCAGGCATGGCTCGGCGGCGATGCGGAGGCATCCGTTTCCCCGGAGCTGCCGGCTGCTCCTCCCCTGCGCCACCTGGAAATCAAACCGGCCAGCCAGATCGCGCGCCCCGGCATCACTCCCGACGCTGCGCTGCAGAACACCCGCGCATGGCTGGTCAGCGCGGACGCCGACCTAGGCGCACGCACCACCGCCGATGCCGCCGAACTTGCCGTCTGCCGATTCTACCGGGAACTCACCGGCAAAGAGCCCCCAACGATTTAGATTTCCTGATGGCTATCGATGCCGTCGAGCTTGTCCATCAAATGGGGAATTTCTGAATTTTCAGAGTCCGGGGGCGAGGATTCGGAAGATGTCGGTGTTGTCGCGGAATCCCTGGAGGCCTTCCGTGCCCGGTCCGGTGCTGGCGGCGACGACATCCTCTGCGGTGCCGATCGCGGCGGCGGTCGGGAAGGAGGATGGCTCGGTGCGGGCGAGCCCGTCGGGCGAGGATTTCGATCCGGAGCCGGGGCCGGTTGACCATGTGAGCGAGGGCACGCCCTGGGCGTTGATGCCGAGGACGCCGGCCCCCTTGTCGTTGCGGAACGAATAGCCGTTCATGCGGAGCCCGCCGGGGTTCGAGCGTCCGGCGACGACGATCACCGCGTTTTCTCCCGCGTAGGCGACGGCGGTGGCGACCGCGCGGTCGAGCGCGAGGATTTCCCGGAGCGTCCGCTCGCCCAGGTTTTGCAGCGAGGCGGTGCCGGAGAGCCCGGCATCCACCACGAGCAGGTAGCCCTTTGGGTTGTATTGGAGGAGGAGGATTGCCTGGAGGACGAGATCGGAGAGCGACGGCTGCGAGGCGACGACCTCGTCGGCGAAAGCGAGCGGGCCGTTGCTGAAAAGCCCGAGAACTTTCGGCGAGCGCCAGCGCGGCGTGTTTTCCATCTCCTGGCGGTTGCGCACGATGTCGTAGCCGCGGTTGCGCATCTCAAGGATCAGGTCGCGCCCGTCGCGCCGCCGACCGTCTTTCGAATCCGGGAGAAGGTCGCCCGCCCCACCCCCGAGGAGGACGCTGATGTCGGACTTTTCGGCGAGATCCCGCCCGATGGCCTCGAAGTCGAGCGGATCCGGCGTGGCCGCATAAAACGCGGCGGCCGTCGCGCCGGTGAGCGAGGTGTTTGAGACGATGCCGGTCGCGCGACCGCTCTTCCGGGCCAGCCCGATAAGCGTCGGCAGCTTTTCGCCCTCGAACCGGAGCGACTGGTTGTTGGCTTTCCGGCCGGTCGCGACCGCCCCGGCCGCTGCCGCGCCATCGGCCACCGCAAAGTCGTTCGCCTGCGCGCTCAGCAGTGCCAGATGCGGCAGCCTCTCGATCGCGAGCCGGTTGTCCGCCCCGCCCGCATAGATCCGCGCCGCCGTGAGCACCGACGGCGTGAGGTTGTCGGATAAAAAAAGGATGACCGCAAACGGCCGCTGGATCACCCAGTTGACGTAAAAAAGGACGCCGACGGCAAGGAACACGACCAGGCACCCGAGTGCCAGCAGGCGGTTGCGGAATTTTTTGCTCACAAAAAAATGATTGCGGAGGAACCGGCCAGGAGGCAACAGGAATCTTCCGCGACCGTCGGTCCGTCAGGGCCAATTCACGAACGAGAGGAAAAAGAGGGGTGGGCGGCGGAAACGGAGCGGAAGGCGTTGCGATGGTGGTTGGCGTTCATCGCGTTGAAAAAATCGGTGGTCGTTTTGTGGTGGGGCTTGTTCTTTTTGACGGTGAGAATGTAGTCGGCTCCGTGCTCCATGACGAGGCCGCGCAAAAGACCAGCACTCCAAGCCATTGCCCCGCTGCGTCAAAAACC
>DYRS01000218.1 GCA_020718585.1 Chthoniobacter flavus | reverse complement strand
ACTTCCGGTTCGGGAAAATCCACCCTGATGAACCTGATCGGCTGCCTCGACGTCCCGACCTCCGGCCGTTACCTGCTCGCCGACAGAGAGGTGCTGGGGCTTTCGGACGATGAGCTCTCCGAGCTGCGCAACGCCCATATCGGCTTTGTCTTCCAGAGCTTTTACCTTCTTCCGTATGCCACGGTGCTCGAAAATGTCCTGCTGCCGACGCTTTACCGCGAAAAGGCGGCAAGCCATGTCGAGCGGCGCGCCGTCGAACTCCTCGCCCTGGTCGGCCTTGAAAAACGCATGCATTTTCGCCCGAACCGCCTCTCCGGGGGCGAGCAGCAGCGTGTCGCCCTTTGCCGGGCATTGATGAACGACCCGGAGATGATCCTCGCCGACGAGCCGACCGGCCAGTTGGACAGCAAGACCGCAGGCGAGATCATGCTTCTGCTTTCCGAGATGAACAAAAGAGGAAAGACCGTGATCCTTGTCACCCACGACGCGGCAATCGCCGCCAACGCCCGGCGGGTGATCCGGATCAGTGACGGCGTCATCATCGATGCATAGGATTTTGAACATATTTTCCCAGGCCCTCGAGGCGGTGATCGCCCTCAAGCTGAGGAGCTTTTTCTGCACGCTGAGCATCGCCATCGGGATATCGGCGATCACGATTATCGTCGCCACCACTGAGGGCGCCTTCAAAAAGGCCTTCGACATCGTTGACGTCTTCGGCCCCGACGCCGTTTTGATCGTCGGCGGCTCCGAGGAGTCGCGGGCCATCGCCCGGCGCGTGAAAACCCTGACCATCGGCGACGCCGATGCGATCCGCGCCTCGTTCGGCACCGCCTACATGGTGGTCCCGATGAGCACCGTCCGCGACGTCAACGTCTCGTACCTCGGAAACCACTACGCATCGCAGGTTATTGGAACAACAAACGATTACAGCGTTGCCTGGAGCTGGCCGGTCGTGGAGGGTTCCGATTTTACGAAGGAAGATCTGAAACGGGCCGCGAACGTCGCGCTGATCGGCGCGGAGACAATGCATGAACTCTTCGGCGACGAAAACCCGGTCGGCAAATTTATCCAGGTGAGGACGCTCCCCGTTCAGGTGGTGGGAGTCCTTCAGGAAAGGGGCGCCTCAATGGGGGGCGGCAACCTCGACAACCGGGTCGTGATGCCGATTACCGCCGTCATGAAAAAGCTCCAGAACGAGTCGAAATACATTGCGGTCATGCGGGTGCGCTTCGAGGATGTCGAAAACATCGACCTGCGGATGGCGGAGCTGAAGGAGTTTCTCCGGATGCGGCACCGCCTCCCCGACGGCGAACCGGACGATTTTCAGGTCTTTTCGTCGAAGGACATCATCAAGTTCCTCGTCGCTTTGACCGGGTCGCTCATCGTCTTTGTCGGGATTGTCGGTATCATCTCGCTTGTCGTCGCGGGCTTCGTGCTGGCAAATCTCTTTCACCTGTCCGTCCGGGAGCGCACGGGCGAAATCGGGATCAGACGGTCGGTCGGCGCAAAAAAGCGGGACATCCTGCAGCAGTTTCTGTTTGAGGCGCTCATTCTGACGACGGCCGGCGGCGTCGCCGGCTTTTTCATCGGCTTTGCCGGGGCCAAGCTGCTCCAGAAACTGGCCGATTTTCCGATCTATTTTTCCTGGAAGGCCTTCGCGGCCGGGCTTGTGCTGTCGTGGATCATCGGGATTGTCTTCGGCCTCCAGCCCGCCTCCCGCGCGGCCAATCTGAAACCAATCGAGGCAATCAGGGGCTGACGATGAAGAGAATCATCCTTAATCTGAAAATCGCCCTCGGCGCCCTCGGAAACTACCGGCTCCGGACGGCGCTTGCCGTCCTTGGCGTCTTTTTCGGAACCTTTTCGCTGGTAATCGTCGGGAACCTCTCCGACTCGCTGTCGCTGAAAACGGAGCAGGAAATCAACAGCCTCGGGGAAAATCTCGTCATCGTCTTCAGCGGCCAGCTCCGCCAGCACGGCCCGCGCGGCTCTCTGGTGAGCAGGGCCGCTACACTGACCCCCGCCGACGCCACGGCCATTTCAAACGCGCTCCCCGCAGCCCGCCAGGTGTCGCCCTCAGGAATGAAGGCATTTCCGATCCGCTACCGCAACACGGTGCTGAAGGCGGTCGCCGTAAACGGCGTTGTCCCCAACTTTACGGAGGTGCGCAATTTCGAGATAGCGGAGGGAAGCCCGCTTTCCGAAGACGACGAGATAAACCAGCGCAAGGTGGCGATACTCGGGCCCACCACCGCGGAGAAGCTCTTCGGCAAGGAAAATCCGGTCGGAAAGACGATCCTGATCTGGCGGGTCCCCTGCCAGGTGATCGGCGTCACCGCCGCCAAGGGCACGGATCTTGCGGGAACCGACCAGGATAACCAGATTTTCGTGCCGCTCAAGACCTTTCTGCGCACCTTCACCAACCAGGCGTACCTCAATTCCATCTACATTCAGGCGGCTGAACAGGCTGCGATCCCGTCCCTGCAAAGCGACGTCGCGGCGCTCTTGAGAATGCGCCACAAGATAGCCGAAGGGGGAAAGGACGACTTCACCGTGGTCGATCTGAAGGATGTCAACGCGCTGAAAAACGACGCGATGGGGATGATCAAGATCCTCGGCCGCACCGCTGCGGGGGCTTCCTTTTTGATCGGCGCCCTTGGAATCCTGTCGATCATGATCCTGATCGTAAACGAACGGCGCGTGGAGATCGGCATCCGTCGGGCGGTTGGTTCGCGCAAGCGGGACATCATCCTGCAGTTTCTGCTCGAATCGTCGTTCATCTCCGTCACCGGCGGCCTGATCGGGATTTTTGCAGGCATTCTCGCCAGCCTGCTGATTGCCCGGATACTGAGCTATCCGGCCACGATCTCCACGCCGGGGCTCCTCATCTCGTTTGCCGCCTCCGCCCTCTCCGGCATCATCGCCGGGATTTACCCCTCGGCCAAAGCGATCCAGATAAACCCCGTCGATATCATCCGGTCATAAAAATACAGTGACAACCACCCTCTTGCATCGCCGCTTCCGCGAAC
>DYRS01000054.1 GCA_020718585.1 Chthoniobacter flavus | reverse complement strand
AAAACGAAAAAGTGGAACTGGTGAACGTGGCCGACGAGATGTCGAAGTCGTTTCTTGACTACTCGATGTCGGTCATCATCTCGCGCGCGCTGCCGGACGCGCGCGACGGTCTGAAGCCATCCCAGCGGCGGATTCTTTTCGCGATGAACGAGCTTGGGGTCCAGCCGACCCGCAAGCACCTGAAGTGCGCGAGGATCGTCGGCGAGACGATGGGGAAATACCATCCGCACGGCGACCAGGCGATCTACCCGACGCTCGTCCACATGGCCCAGCACTGGGCGATGCGCGAGATGCTCATTGACGGGCAGGGGAACTTCGGTTCGGTCGAGGGCGATCCGCCGGCCTCGATGCGATACACCGAGGCCCGGCTCCACCATCTCGGTGCCGTGCTCATGACCGACATGGACAAGGGGACGGTCGATTTCATCCCGAACTACGACGAGACGGAATCCGAGCCGACGGTCTTCCCAGCGGCGTTTCCGAACCTGCTCGTCAACGGCGGCACCGGCATCGCGGTCGGCATGGCCACAAACATGCCGCCTCACAACCTCGGCGAGTGCATCGACGGGATCTGCGCGCAGATTGACGACCCGGACATCACGATTGACGGGCTCATGGCCCACATCCT
Source organism: Chthoniobacter flavus (assembly GCA_020718585.1). Taxonomy (GTDB): domain Bacteria; phylum Verrucomicrobiota; class Verrucomicrobiia; order Chthoniobacterales; family Terrimicrobiaceae; genus QYQL01. The sequence goes on along the minus strand of DYRS01000054.1, from coordinate 13,548 downwards.
CGGCCCGGATTTCCCGACCGGCTGCGTGATCCAGGGCACGACCGGGATCCGCCAGTATTTTGAGACCGGGCGCGGTGCGGTGCGCGTGCGCGGACGCGTCGCGGTCGAGGAGGGGAAGGGCGGACGCGAGAGCATCATCATCACCGAGATCCCGTTCAACGTGAACCGCGCGGAGTTGGTGAAGCGGATCGCCGCGCTCGTGAACGAAAAAATCCTCACCGGGATCAGCGACGTGCGCGACGAGAGCGCCGAGGACACGCGGGTCGCGATCGAGCTCAAGCGTGACGGCAACCCGAAGGTCATCATCAACAACCTGTTCAAGCACACCGCGCTCGAGTCGTCGTTCAGCGTCAACTCGCTCGCGATCGACCGCGGCAAGCCGAAGCTCCTCTCGCTCAAGGAGGCGATCAACTGCTACATCGAGCACCGGCGGGATGTCATCCTCCGCCGCACCCGGTTCCTCCTCAATGCCGCCGAGGTCGAGGCCGAGAAGCTTGAGGGCTACCTGATCGCGCTTGCGAACATCGACGACTTCATCAAAATCATCAAGGACTCGGACGACCGCGACGACGCGAAGCAGAAGCTGATGGCGCTCTCGTGGCCGCAGAAGACGGTCGAAAAGCTCGGGATCCTCATCCGCAGCGAGGCCCGGATCGTGGACGGAAAATACAAGTTCACCGAGAAGCAGGTCGGGCACATCGTCGATCTCCGGCTCTACCAGCTCACCGGGCTCGAGCGCGGGATCATCAAGGACGAATACGACGCGCTCATCGCCACGATCAAGGACCTCCTCGACATCCTCGCCAAGGAGAAGCGCGTGCTCACAATCATCAAGGAGGAACTCCGCGCGCTGCAGGCGAAGTTTGCAACCCCGCGCCGCACGAAGATCGTCCCCGCCGAGGGCGAGATGGCGATCGAGGACCTCATCGCAAACGACGGCGTGATCGTCACGCTCACCCACAACGGGTTTATCAAGCGCACGCTCGTCAGCGCGTTCCGCGCCCAGAAGCGCGGCGGCAAGGGGGTCATCGGAATGACCGCCCGCGAGTCGGAAAATGCGGAGGACAGCGATTTCGTCGAATACCTGTTCACCGCGACGACGCACGACTACCTGATGTTCTTCACCGAGACCGGACGCTGCTACGTCGAGCGGGTTTTTGAAATTCCCGAGGGCTCGCGAGCGAGCAAGGGACGCTCGATCGCGAACCTCCTCGAACTTCGGAACGATGAAAAAATCGCCGCGACGATCCGCGTCCAGGGCCAGAAAACCGACGAGGAAACATGGAACGAAAATCTCCACATCGTCTTCGCAACCCGCAGCGGGATCATCAAAAAATCGACCCTCAACGACTTCAAAAACATCCGCAAGGGCGGAATCATCGCGATCATGATCGAGGAGGGCGACCGGCTGATTGACTGCAAGATGACCATCGGCCAGGACGAAATCGTGCTTATCACCCACGGCGGCCAGAGCATCCGGTTCAGCGAGGACGAGATGCGCGACCAGGGTCGGAACACGATCGGCGTCTGGGGGATCCGCCCGGAAAAGGGCGACTACGTCGTCGCCGCCGCCGTCGTCAACAAGGACGCCCAGCTCCTCGTCGCCGGCGAGAACGGCCTCGGCAAGCGCACCGACTTCGACGAATACCGGATCCAGTCCCGCGGGGGCAAGGGCATCATCACGATGAAGACGAATGAGAAAACCGGCGGAGTCGCCGGCGCCCTCACCGTCCGCGATGACGCAGAGCTCATGCTCATCACCAACAAGGGCAAAATGGTCCGCACCCGGATCAAGGAAATCCGCGAGACCGGCCGCAACGCGCAGGGGGTCAAACTCATTGACCTCCGCGAAGGCGAAGTTCTCCAAGGCATCGCCCCGGTCATCAGCGACGGAGAGGACGACGAGCAGCCGGAAGCCGAGGTATAATCTGCGGTCCGCTGCGGGTCAGCGAAACCGCAGGTGCGTGGTCGCCGTCGCGCAGGTGGTCCTCCTCGAATCGTACGGAATCGGTGAGATGCCAGCGATACATCCCGAACCGGGTCTGCGAGCCATATTCTCCGCCGCAGCCCTTTTCTTCATACACGTTTTCGGGCGAGACCGAGCGGGACTTTCGGCGGGGCCGGAAGTCAGCGCGCGAGGAGGGCGTTGACTTTTTCCATGACGGCGAAGGCGTCGGCGACGTAGAGAACGTCGGCCTTGCCCCGCGCCCAGCCGCAGCCTGCGTCGAGGCTGATCGCCCTGCGCTCGCCGATGAACCGCCATCCGACGGTGTGGGGTTCCTCGCCGTGGCAGCATGTCGAGAGGCCCTTGACATGGCGAGGGGTCGAGCCGGTCTGCCCGACTTGGTTCATGTGGTTTAGGAACGTGAGCGTGGCCACCCCCTCACCGTGGAGATCCACCAGCGACTTTGTGCTGCCGAGCGACGCGCGGGAGAGGCGCAAAAAGTCGAGGATCAGCTTCTGTGCGGCCTCGGTTTTCACCTGCCCGTCGGGTTGCTTTTTCGTCCATCCCGCGCCGGTCACGAATAGGAGCTCGGCATCCGGGCGGATCGTTTGCTGGTCGGCTGCGGGAGCCTCGATGCCGGTGACATTCGAGCGGACTCCGGCCGACGCGCAAGCGACCGGTTCGACCGCCGCCGTGCCCGGCGCGCCGTCCCATGCGGGCGCGATCCCGCTCTCGACCGCGAGCACCCACGGACGCTGCGTGCGGGTCAGGATGCCTTCCATCCGCTGCCGGTAATACCAGCGGGCGATCGCGGGCGCGCCGTTGGATGCCGAAAGCCCGGTGACGTGGCTGTCCGCGCGGCCGCCGAGTCGGTGGGCGACGCCGGCAAGGACGCGGTTCCAGCGCGAGCACGACGGGCCGATGATGATCGTCGCGCCGGACGCGCGGCCGAGCGCCTCCGCTGCCGCCGCGTCGGTCGCGTAGCGGGACTGCGCGAATTCCGCGCCGGTGACGGCAAGGAATTTTGTTGCGCTGCACGAGGCGATCCCGTCGGCGGCCGCCTGCGGGGCGTCGCCCCAGAGGCCGACCGAGAACGTTGTGCCCAGCGAGTCGGCGAGTTGTTTCGCGGTGGCGAGCGCCTCGAGCGCATTCTTTGAAAGCGCGCCTTCGGACGGAGAGAGGAAGAGGATGGTTTCCATGTCGGTTATTTGTTGGTGATCCACTCGACGATTTCTGCGGCGATCTGATCCGCCGGGAGGTCCTTGACGATTTTTGTATCGCGCGCCTGTTTTGGCACCGCGACCGAGGAGAATGTCAGCCCGTCGGCACCGACTTTTGTCGGCTTCGCTTTTTGGAGCGCAGGCATGATCGTGCGCATGTTTGCCATCCCGACCTGCGGGTTGTTCCGGGGTTCGGGGAGGTTGCCGGTCGCCCAGCCGAGCAGCGCGGGCGGAGCGTCGCAGAGCGAGACTTGGTGGCGGCCGCCCTCGATGCGCTCGAGGATCCGGAGCGCCCCGCTGGCCTCGATTTTGATTTCGTCAACCCCTTGGAACTGGTCAGTGATCCCTAGGATCTCGCCGACGATCTGCATCGTGGTGCCGGTGCCGCGCGAGGCGGATTCCCACCCGCCAAATACAAGCATTCGCGAGCGGTCGAGCCCGGGGATCGCCTGGATCGCCTCCGCGAGCGCGGCGGCGGTCTCGGAGGCGTCGGTGAACCCGCCGGCCGGGCCGTCGAGCGCGACGAGCTCGAACGGAACTTTTTGGGCGAGCGTCATCATCACCTGCTGGAGCTTCGCCTTCGGGCCGAGCGCGACCAGCCAGACTTTGCTCCCAGGGTTTTTCGATGCCAGGTTTGCCGCTTCGAACAGCGCGTGCCCGGCCCACGGGTCGAGCCACGCGGGGAGCATCATTTCATTTTTCAGGGCCGGACCCGCCGGGCCGGAAATCGGCTCGAGGGTCTGGAGCGGATCGGGAACAATGCTCCCGCAAACGACGATTTGGTATTCTGGCATAGGATTAGTTTTCCGCCGAGTGCAGACCGCCCGCACCCGCATGGAAGTTGATGCGCCCGCGCTCGGGATCATCGGGGTTTGCCGACGCGCAGTTCCAGAGGCATGCGCCGCAGTGGACGCATTTCTCGCGGTCGAATGCGGGGAGTCCGTTCTCGCCCGGGTAGATCGCCTGGCCGGAGCACATTTCAATGCAGATCTTGCTGTCGCATGTCCCGCAGTCGCTCGGATAAAGGAACTCGACATGGTCGGCATACCCGGCCGGTGCCTGGACTTTCCCGCCGATGAGCAGGGCGTCTTGATGCGAGACGAGAAGCTCGCCATCGAACGGGATCTGCGGCCAGCCCGCACGCTCCATGAGCGCGGCGTGCGCGGAGATCCCCTTGGCGTCGGACTCCTTGCGGATCGCCCGGATCTCGTCGGGGGCGATGCGCCCGCGATAATATTCCTCGAGGGTTTTGACCCGCTGGTGCGGCGGCATCGGTTTCCCCGGCATCGCAACGAGGCCCTTGGTGAGGCCGGCGAGCATCATCCCGATCATCCCCGGGATGATCCCGCGCTGGAACCCGTCGCGTCCGCGCTCGGCGATCCGCCCGTCCTTGTCCACCCAGCTCCCCCGGCGGCGGGCGACATACGCAGATTCCAGATTTTCGGCGGTGAACGGCTGCTTATTTTTGAGAAGCTCGAGGACGCCCTCGGCGAGGATCACCCCGGTCGTCCAGGCTTCGTCCACCCCGGAATTTGTGAGGACATTCGTGCTGCCGCTGCCCTCGCCGATCCTTGCGAACCCGTTGCCTGCCAGGCGAGGCTCGCCGCGGCGGCCGGATTCCTGGAGCGTCTTCGCGCCCCACGAGCGGAGGTGCCCGCCCTTGACCTGTCGCCAGATCGCGGGGTGGAGCATCCAGTGCTGGAGATACCGGTAGGCGGTCCGCGCCGGGCTGTCGAACCACGAGGGAACGAAGATCCCCATCGATGCGACGCGGTTCGGATGCACATAGAAAAACCCAAAGATCTCGGGCTCCGGATAGCCGAGCGTGTGGAGGACCGTGCCGGGCTCGAGGTCGCAGGTCTCCGGCAGGTCCACGACAAATTTCATGCCGAGTGCCCAGTCGTGCGTGTGGTGGCCCTCAGGAATCCCAAACGCCCTGTCGAGCTGCTGTCCGATCGGTCCGACCGGGCCGTCGGCCACCACGGTCAATGGCGCGCGCACTTCCATTCCGGGCATGAACCCGTCAGAGGGCTTGCCATCCTTCGCGACCCCTTGGTCCACAAGCCGGATCCCGGCGACCCCGTCGTCCTCGATGATCGCCTCCCCCACCGGGCTCCCGGGCCAGATTTGCGCCGCGCCCGTGCCCATGACCTGCTGGGCGACCCACTGGGTGAACTGGCCCATCGAAAGTACGAGCCCGCCGTGCTTCTCCAAAAAATCCGGCGTCCACGGGAGCTCCATCGCGTCGTCCTTGACCCGCAGCACCGGTCCGAGCGCGCGGATCGCGACATCGGCGAGGCGCATCAGTGCCGGCCGCCGGCTCGCGCCGACCGGGTCAAGAAGGTAGAGGATTTTTTCGCTCGCAACCGGGGCGGCCATCGGGATCTCCGCCGAATCGAGTTCCGGGAAACTTTCCCGAATCCCCCGCGCCCGGGTGACGACGCCGGAAACCCCGAATCCAAGGTCGTCCGCCCGCTCGTAGCACATCACCTGGAGCGGCATCCCCGGCGCAACCCCGCTCTCGATGGCCGTCGAGCCGTCGGGGTTCAATATCCCCCGCGCAAGGGTTGTCAAAAATCCACCCGATGCCGGACCGAAGCCGACACAAACGATGTCCGCCTCCATCTGCGGACGCTCGGGATTTTCCGAGCCGCTCACCGCGTGGTTCCGTGCGTTTCTGGGACTATGCCCCATGCGCAGGTGGCCGCTCCGCCGCGCGAAAACCGCCTCCCGATTCTCCCAGAAAATCGCCTCACGCCCAGCAGATTGCCGACCTGCCGGGTGGATCTGGAAACTGAAATTGACATGCGGGCAGGATGGCAAAGCGGCCTGTGCCGGTCAAGATGCGATTCCCCCCGCAAAAAAATCAGACGAACTTCCCGGGGTTGAGGATCCCGTGCGGGTCGAGCGCGGACTTGAGCGACTTGTGGAGCACCCGGGTCGCGGCCGGGACGGCCAGGCTCCACCATGGCATTTTTGCGAGCCCGATCCCGTGTTCGCCGGTGATCGAGCCGTCCCACGCGAGGACCTGCGCAAACAACTCGTCGAGCGCGGCGCGGGAAGATTTTTTGACCTGAGGATTTTCCGCGTCGGCGACCATGATATTCGTGTGGATATTTCCGTCGCCGGCATGTCCGAAGCATGCGATCGGGAAGCCGGATTTCTTTTGAAGCCGCTCTGCGAATCGGACGAGGTCCACGAGTCGGCCGCGCGGGACGACGACATCTTCGTTGAGCTTTTTGAGGCCGGTTGCCTTGAGCGATTGCGAGTAAACCCGGCGGAGCCCCCAGAGCTTCGCGCATGCCTCCGGGGTCGTCGCCTTGTGGACCTCGAGCGCGCCGGCTGCGAGGAGGATTTTTTCGAGCGACGCCGCCTCGCTGCGGACGCTTGCGGGCTGTCCGTCCACCTCGATGATGACCTGTGCGTTGCCGGGCGGGAACCGGGCGTCCGGCTTGTAGGCGCGCGCGGCGTCGAGCGTGAACTTGTCGGCGACCTCGACCGCAGCCGGCAGAAACCCCGCCGCGAAGACCGCCTGGATCGCGGCGGCGGCGGCATCCATCGTCGCAAATCCGGCGGAAAGGGTTGCGCGGGCCGGCGGCAGCGGGATGAGCCGCAGGGTCGCCTCGGTGACGATCCCGAGCAGTCCCTCGGATCCCGTGAAGAGCCCGACCAGGTCGAAGCCGGTCTTGTTTTTGTGCGTGCGCCCGCCGCAGCGGACGACCGAGCCGTCGGCGAGCACAACTTCGAGTCCGAGGATGTAGGCGCGGGTAACTCCGTATTTCAGGCAGCGGGGGCCGCCGGCATTCGTTGCGATATTGCCGCCGATGCTGCAATCCTTCAGGCTCGCCGGATCCGGCGGGTAGAGAAGGTTCTTCGCCTTCGCAGCATTTTGCAGGTCGCCGGTGACGACCCCCGGCTGGACGACCGCCACAAAGTCGCCCGCATGGACTTCCAGGATTTTATTCATCCGCTCGAGCGTGAGCACAAGCCCGCCGCGCACCGGCGTGCAGCCGCCGACGTAGCCGTAGCCGGCACCGCGCGCGGTCACCGGCACCCCGGCCCGCGTGGCCTCGCGCAGGATGAATGAAACCTCGGCGGTGGTGGACGGAAAAACGACGGCGTCGGGGGTTGCTTTCGCGAACCATTTGTCGCCGGAATATTCCGGCGCGGGCGACGTCGCGACCGCGTCGGCACCGAGCTTCTTGACGAGTTTTTTCAGGAGCGGGTTTGTCATCGTGTGAGCGGGTTGTCGGGCGGCCTATCGGGCGGGGGGCTGCGCAGCGCGCGGATCTCGCCGAGCAGGTCGCCGGATGTCACGGCGTCGGACACAAATGCCTCGCCCGGACGCTTCAACAGCACGAATCGAACGGTGCCGGCATGGAACTTTTTGTCCTTTTGCATTGCCGCGACAATCGCGTCGTCCGCGATGTCGTCTGGCAGCGCGAGCGGGAGCCTGCGGCGCGCGAGCGCGGCGATGATCCGGTCGGAATCCGCCGGGTCGAGGCCTGCAATTTTGACCGACAGCCGGCAGGCGGCGACGAGCCCGAGCGCGATCGCCTCACCGTGGAGGTAGCGTCCGTAGCCGGCCGCGTTCTCGATCCCGTGCCCGACTGTGTGCCCGAAATTGAGCAGCGCGCGGAGGCCGAGGGTTTCGAATTCGTCCCCGGCGACGACCGCCGCCTTGATCGCAACGTTGCGCGCGACGAGCGCGGGCAGGACGCCGGGGGCGTCCGGCGCGTCGAGCATCGCGAAATCCCGGATCGCCGCGTGCTTGATGATTTCTGCGAACCCCTCGTTGAACTCGCGTTCGGGGAGGGTCGCCAGCGTCGAGGTGTCGGCGATCACAACCTTCGGCTGGTGGAACGCGCCGATCAGGTTTTTTCCGCCCTCGGAATTCACGCCGGTCTTTCCTCCGACCGAGCTGTCCACCTGCGCGACGACGCTCGTCGGGATCTGCAGGAACGGGATCCCCCGGTAGTAAATTGCGGCGACAAACCCGGCGAGGTCGCCGACCACCCCGCCGCCGAGTGCCGTCACATTCGACCCGCGGTCGAGCCCGGCGGCGATCATTTGCTCGCAGAGCGAGGCTGCCACGGACAAAGATTTCGAGCGCTCGCCGGCCGGAACAACGAGCGTCACCGGCTTGAAGCCGGAATCCCGCAGCGAATCCGCGACGCGAGCCGCGTAGATCGGCGCAACGTTCGAATCCGTGATGATCGCGCAGCGGCCGGGACGCATCACCGCCGCCGCGAGCGCGCCGGTCTGGCCGAGAAGATCCGCGCCGACATGGACGTCGTAGGGCGCGCGCAGGAGTGGGACAGGGACGATCATCCTATTATCCTGCAAGCGCCTGCGATTGCTCGACGAACCGGTCGCCCGACCAGATCCCATCGTCGGCCCGATCGGCTTTTTTTTCCCGCTGCATGTCCACCAGCGCGGCGTGGGTGGTGAGGTAGCCGAGGCTGCGGCCCTTGAAATCAGCGAGGGTGTCGAACCCATGCTTTTCCATGAAGCGGAGCAGTTCGTCCTTCATCTCCCGGACCATGCCGTAGCCAAATTTCATCACACCGGTGCAGACCTGCACGGTGTCGGCTCCGAGGAGGATGAACTCCGCCGCATGGCTGCCGCGCTCGATCCCGCCGATGCCGGAAAGCGTGCGACCGGGAAATTCCGAGCGGATCATCGTCGCGATCTCCGCACACATCCTGAGCGCGATCGGCCGGATGGCGACCGACGAATACCCGCCCGGCGTCGAGTGGCCCTCGACCGTTGGTTCCGGGCGAAGGGTTTCGAGGTTGACCCCCATGACGCTGCGGATCGTGTTGATCGCGCTGATCCCGTGGCAGCCGGCCTTCAGCGCGGCGCGCGACGGGTCTTCGATGTGCGTGATGTTGGGCGTCATCTTCGCCCACACCGGCTTCCTGGCCGCCGCCGCCACCCACCCGCAGACCTCGGACAAAACCTCCGGATCCTGGCCCATCGCCGACCCCATCTTCCGCTCGGGCAGCCCGTGCGGACACGAAAAATTCAGCTCAAACCCGTCCACTCCCGCGTCCTGGCAGCACTCGACGATCTCGACCCAAGCGTCCCGGCGGAACTCCTCCATGATCGAGGCGATCAGGACGCCGTCGGGATGCGCGTCCTTGCATTTTTTGAACTCCTCGATCCAGATCTTGATCGGTCGGTCGCTGATGAGCTCGATATTTTCCCATCCGACGACCTCCTTGCCATCGGCCGCATGGAGCTTCGCGTAGCGCGGGCTGACGTTCACGATTTTCGACGCGTCAAGGCTCACCGTCTTCGCGACGACCCCGCCCCAGCCCTCGCGGAACGCGCGCGTGATGACTTGGCTATTCGTGCCCGGCGGGCCGGAGGCGATCAGGAATGGGTTCGGAAACCGAAGCCCGTCAACAGTGGTGGCAAGTGTCGGCATGCTCGGTGCATCATCGCCTGCGCGGCCCGGATTGCCAAGCCCGGATCACCCGCAAATGAAGCCGGGCGGCCGGAAAAAACCTCAATCGGCCAGCCCACCGTGTCTGGCCGGGCACCGCCGGGATCGCCGAGAATTCCGCGCTCGCAATCCTCCCGCGATGGATGGTAGGAATTGCCGGGTGAGAGAATTGTTGCCGGTGCGCGTGCGCGCCAAGTTTTTTTTTGAGGGAGACAAGAAGTTTTTCATCAAGGGCGTGACGTATGGTCCGTTTGCGCCGGACGCGTCGGGCGAGTATTTCGGGTCGCCGGAGAGCGTCGGCAGGGACATGGATCTGATGGTTGAGGCGGGGATCAACCTCGTGCGGATCTACTACGTGCCGCCGACATGGTTCCTCGACCTCTGCGCCGCGCGCGGGATCCGCGCGCTGATCTCGATCCCGTGGGCCGAGCACCTGGAATTTTTGCGCGACCGGAAGATCCGGCTTGAGGCGGAGAAGGCGGTCCACGATGGGGTGATGAAAAATGCCGGGCACCCGGCGGTGTTCGGGTATCTTGTCGGGAACGAGATCCCGACGACGATGGTCCGCTGGCTGGGCGCGCGGGAGGTCACCGAGTTTGTCGAGCGGCTGATCAACATCGGTCGCGAGGCCGATCCGCGCGCGCTCTTCTCGTATGCGAGCTACCCGCCGACCGAATACCTTCTGCCGCAGAACAGCGACTTTGTGACGTTTAACGTTTACCTCCACCGGCAGGAGGATTTCGAGCGCTACCTCGCGCGGCTCCAGAACCTCGCCGACGACAAGCCGCTCATCCTCGGCGAGTTCGGGATGGATACGATCCGACATCCGGAGTCCGAGCAGGCGGAGATGTTGCGCTGGCACATCGAGAGCGTCGTGCGCGGCGGGCTGGCCGGGACGATCGTCTATGCGTGGACCGACGAATGGTTCCGCGGCGGGCAGGAGATCCTCGACTGGGCGTTCGGGCTCGTGCGCCGGGACCGGACAAAAAAGGTCGCGTTCGAAACGGTGAAAAAACTGTTTTTTGGCGACGGCTCGATGACCTCGCGCGTCCCGTTGCCGTCGTATCCGAAGGCGTCGGTCGTCGTCTGTTCCTACAACGGAGCGAAGACGCTCGAGCGGTGCCTCGAATCGCTGAAGGAGGTGGACTACCCGAACTACGAGGTCGTCCTTGTGGACGACGGGTCCACCGACAACACGCCGGAGATCGCGGCGAGACATCCGTGGATCGTTTCCGTGCGGCAGGAAAACAAGGGGCTGAGCTTCGCGCGCAACGTGGGCGCGCACAAGGCGACCGGCGACATCATCGTTTATACCGACAGCGACTGCATGGCCGATCCCGACTGGCTTTATTACCTCGTCGGCACGCTCCTGAGCGGCGACTACGCGGGGGTCGGCGGACCGAACATCTCGCCGCCGGCGGAAAACTGGGTGCAGGCATGCGTCGCGGCCGCGCCGGGTGGTCCGAGCCACGTCCTGCTCACCGACGTCGTGGCCGAGCACATCCCCGGCTGCAACATGGCATTCCACCGGTGGGCGTTCAACCAGATCGGCGGGTTCGACCCGGAATACCGGAAGGCCGGTGACGACGTGGATTTTTGCTGGCGGCTCCAGCAGTCGGGCGGGGTGATCGCGTTCAGCCCGGCGGCGATCGTCTGGCACTACCGCAGGTTCACGCTCCAGGCATTCCGCAAGCAGCAGGAAGGCTACGGCGAGGCCGAGTCCATGCTGCGGTTCCAGCACCTTATCTTCTTCGGGCCGACGGGCACCGCGAAATGGAAGGGCCAGATCTACGGCGCGCCCAGGTTCACATGGCTCGTCAACCGGCCGGTCATCTACCACGGAGTCTTCGGCGAGGGGCTCTTCCAATCGATCTACCCGACCCCACAGTCCGAGCTCGCCGCGTATCTGAGCAGCATCGAATGGGTCGCGCTTACGCTCTTCATTTTTGCCGTTTCGATCCCGCTGCCATTCCTGCGGATCGTCCCTTACCTGATGTTCGGAGGCACCCTGCTCGTGGCACTTTCCTACATGATCCACGCGCGGCTCGAGCCCCGGCACGACACGATCCGCGCGCGCCTGCTCGTCGCGTTCCTCGCGCTCGCACAGCCGCTCGCCCGCGGGTGGGCGCGCTACTTCACCTGGCTCAAATTCAAGCGCACCCCGCCGACGGTCATCGCCAGCGCCGAAAAAGATTTCAAGCCGACCGGCGGCAGCATCTCGCACCTCAAATTTTGGAGCGAGGACGGCCACGGACGCGAGCGCCTGCTGGAGGAAATTGTGAAGGCACTCGAGAGCGAGGGGTGGAACTACTCGATGGATACCGGGTGGAAGGAATGGGACGTGCAGATTTACGGAAGCTTCTGGTGGGGGGTGAAACTCCGCTCGGTCACCGAATACCACGGCGGCCCGAAGTGCCTGACCCGCGTCCACCTCGGCTCCCGCATGGTCGCGACCACGCTCCTCATCAACCTCATCCTGCTCGGGATCCTTCTCTACCGGCAGATCGTGGTCGCGGACAACGAGTGGTGGCTGTGGATCCCCTACGTCCTCTTCGTCTTCTTCCTGTTCCGCCGGATCTGGAGGCTCAAGCGCCGGGTCGCAGACCTCGTCGGCGCCGCCGCCACCCGCTGCGAGTTCACCCGGATGAGCAAGTAGAGCCCGCCAACTCAGGCGGTGCGGCCGCAGCAGGATTTGAATTTTTTCCCGCTTCCGCACGGACACGGGTCGTTGCGGCCGACCTTCGGGAGTTCGCGTTTGATCGGGAGCTCGAATTTCGGGGCCGGAGGCGGCTCGTCGATGTGGGCGGCCGGGTCGGAAGGGGCGGCGGCGGCCGGGCGTGCGCGGGCGGCGGGGTCGGCGCGCAGCAGGCTTTGCGGCAGGCTCGAAAGGAGCTGCTCGAAGGCCTGGAGGTTCGTCGTGCTGCGGAAGAGGTTCGTGAGGACCTCGGCCTTGATGTTGTCCATCAACTCGACAAACATGACATACGCGTCGTTCTTGTATTCGACGAGCGGGTCCTTCTGTCCGAACGCGCGGAGATAGACCGCCTCGCGGAGGCCGTCCATCGCGTAGAGGTGCTCCTGCCAGAGCCTGTCCACCGCGTTGAGGAGGATGTAGCGCTCGAGCCCGCGGAGGGCCTCCGGGTTTTCGAGAGCGGCCTTCCGCTCGTAGGCGTCGCGGATCGTCTCCATGAGGAATTTACCGTTGTCCTCGACCGAGCGGGTGTCGAGTGCCGCCTTTTCGCGGCTGAGCCCGAGCGGGAACGACGAGTTGATCCACTGGAGAAGACCGTCGGGATCCGGCTCCTCGCCGTCGGCGACATCGAGAAATTCCGCGACTTTTTTCGGGACGACCTCGGTAATGACCTCATGGATGAGCGTGCGCGTGTTGTCGGAATCCATGACCTCGTTGCGGTAGCCATAGACGACCTCGCGCTGCTGGTTCATCACGTCGTCGAACTCGAGCGTGCGGCGGCGCATGAGGTAGTTCCGCTGCTCGACCCGCTTCTGCGCGGTCTCGACGCTCTTGTTCAGCCACGGATGCTCGAGCTCCTCACCCTCCTTGAGCCCGAACGTCTCCATGATTTTTGTCATCCGGTCGCTCGCTCCGAAATTCCGCATCAGGTCGTCCTCGAAGCTCACGTAGAACCGGGAGCGTCCGGGATCGCCCTGGCGGGCGCAACGCCCGCGGAGCTGGCGGTCGATCCGCCGCGACTCGTGGCGCTCGGTGCCGACGACGTAGAGTCCGCCGAGGTCGGCGACTCCCTCGCCGAGTTTGATGTCGGTCCCGCGGCCGGCCATGTTTGTCGAGATCGTGACCGCGCCCTTGAGCCCGGCGCGCGCGACGATCTCGGCCTCCTGCATGTGGTATTTCGCGTTGAGGACGGTGTGCGGGATCTTCTGGAGCTTGAGCATCCGGCTGAGGAGCTCGCTCG
>DYRS01000217.1 GCA_020718585.1 Chthoniobacter flavus | reverse complement strand
GGTGGACGGCGGTAATTCGGCGCAGTGCCAAAGGCCGATGACAAGCTGGCCGTTGGCGAGTCTCAGGACTCCAGAGCTTCGGGTGAGCTGACGGAGGATGACGTGATCGTCGCGACGGTTGTCGTAGTGTTGACGATAGAGTTCGAGCAGACGGATGAAGATATTGCGGGCTGTGATTTTAAAGCAGTCCATAACGGCTTTGGGGCGCAGATCGGGCCGCTGGCACTCGGCCTGGATGAGCAGGCGCAGTCGTGAGTCGTCGCGGATCACGAGATCGAGCATATTCCGTAATCTGTCGCATTCGGTCTTGGCTTCGGATATCTGGCTGGCGAGAGCGGCAAGGCGGACTTCGAGCTTTGTGATGCCGCGCCTGGCCTTGGCCTGTCGTCGCCTGGCTTGCATGACTTGATCCTCGAGCGCTTCGAGATGACGGAGTTTTAACTGATCGGGCTGTCCCGCGGAAACAGGATCCTGGCGTCGTCGCGTGTCAAGTTGCTGGTTTAGGACGGCTTCCTGTCGCCCCGCGTCGGTGGCGTCGGCGCGGGCCCGCCGTAGCGCGTCCTCGGCGTTTTCCCGATCGAGAAGTTTCTTTTGCAGGTTGCCGCGCTGCTTCCGAGCCTGGATGGCAAGTTTGCGGAACTCGACGCTGTCGGCGGGACGGTCTGGCGGCGGCGGGTCGAGCCGCGCGTAGCATTCCATGGCGTAGGTGATGATCTGCATGAAGCCGAAGTGGCGGTCGAGGTATTTGAAGTCGTTCTCCTGGAGCCATCTGGTGAGCATCAGCAGGACGGCCTCGACGGCGGACATCCCCTTGTCTGAACAGAGGATGGCGAGATCGGCGACGACATTGTCCGGGTTGGCCGCGCGCACGACAATGCGGCGGAAACGCGGGTCGCGGCGCCACGGAGCCTCCTGGAGCTCAACCTGGTATGTCAGCAGATCGCCCGTGTCGTTGCGGTGGCGGATGAAGCTGAACCACGCCGCGGGAGCGTCGTCCCGCCAGCCATCCCGCGCATACCCTTTTTCCCACGTGACGATGTGGTCGCCGCGGCGGAGCACATTGTCGAAGGCGTCGGCGCCATAGATGCCGCGGTCTATGACCAGGGTGCGCCCGCGGCGCCGTTCCAACGGAAAGAGTTCCGAGAAGCGTTCGAGCACCAGCACGACACGGTCGCGCAAGTCGAGGTAGTTGTCGAAGTGCTGCACAAAACACGGGTCGCCGTCGCGGGTGTGCAGGCAATCCAGATGTATGACCTTCGCCACCCCGTGAATGCGCCCGCACCAGCCCTTGGGCAACGGGGCCTCGCCGGTGTATTCCTTGCTGTGGGGATCGTAGTAGAACACATCGTCGTCAAGCGGGCCGTGCCGAACGATCCGCGCGTTGGCCGCCAGCAGCGCCAGCGGAACGTCCACGGGCGAGCGCGCCAGAGCCCAGATCTCCTCCCGCTGGCCCCTATGGCACAGACCTGGCACACCTGTGAAGCGGGCCAGGTCATCCAGGCAGAGGTTCTTCGTCTGCTCGACATTGACGGCTCCCTGCAGCGTCTGACCGAGCCAGCGTCGGCTGGCGGCGGCCACGATGGGGTCGCCCGGCAGAGCCTGAGCCAGAAACGGGGCGAACAGCACCTGCCCGACGTGGTGTGAAAGCTCCGGCACAGCCCCCACTGGACGGCTCCCCAACGGCGGCGCCGCCCGCATCGGCAACTCGGGCGACCGGTTGCTCGATGTCGTCATTCCCGAGCTGGCAATCTCGTCCGAAGAGCAACCGGACGCCCGAGTCAAGGCCATCGGAAGAGGAGCCGCCGCCATCAATTCCGACGCGGACAGGACGGGCGAGGATGACGCGTCGACAGGGGAAGGTTCCGTTGCCGGGGCGGGGATGACGGAAGGGATGGCTTGTGGCTCGGGCTCGGCATCCATCTCCGCTGGCCCCCGCTGCGGCGGTTCCTCTTTCACCACCACCGCGGCGCCGCCATCCAGATGGAGTTGCCGCAACCATTCCCCCGAAAGCTCCACGTCGAAATACTGTTTGACCTCCGCCGCCAAACGCTGACGGAAGTCGCGGCAGCTTCCCGCCAGCTCATCCCACCGTCGGCGGACGTACACGCGCAGCGCGTCGCACGCTTTACCCGGAGCGCCTCGCCCGCCAAAAATCCGCGCCATCTCATCCGGATCCCGTGACGTCATCCCCCGCGCCCAGTTCCGCAGTGTTCGATGGTCGTGATGAAACTGCTTCCTCAGCACGTCCAGCGGCACGCCGAAGTTGACCATGCGCCCCAGAGTCATTTTGTAGCGCAGTGTCGCCGCGTCGCACGCCACCCGCTCGATCAGCGCCAGGCCAAGCATGAAATCAATGTCTCCGCCGGAAAAGACGAACGAAAGATCGGTCGCATCACGGGCGGAGGGCAGAAACGGCTGTATTGTAACCATGCGGTTCTCCATTGTTGCGGGTTGTCGTGTGGTAACCACAAACCATAACTTGGAAACCGCTTTTTTCAGCCACCATTCCGAATCAATGCCGGACGGCTCAGACTCGGGCGTTCAACTTGCTGCCCCTCGAGCACAAAATCATGAGGTCTGGACGTCATCCCCCGCGCCCAGTTCCGCAGTGTTCGATGGTCGTGATGAAACTGCTTCCTCAGCACGTCCAGCGGCACGCCGAAGTTGACCATGCGCCCCAGAGTCATCTTGTAGCGCAGCGTCGCCGCGTCGCACGCCACCCGTTCGATCAGCGCCAGGCCAAGCATGAAATCAATGTCGCCGCCGGAAAAGACGAACGAAAGATCGGTCACATCACGGGCGGAGGGTAGAAACGGCTGTATTGTAACCATGCGGTTCTCCTTTGTTACGGGTTGTAGTGTGGTAACCACAAACCATAACTTGGAAACCGCTTTTTGCTTTTCAGCGCGCCCACCTCCGCCCACGGAAGTTCAAGCATGAAAGAAACTTTCAACGTTCAACGCTAAACGTTCAACGAGTTGAAAGCTGAAAGTTCCAGACAGGTTCTAACTCGGGCGTTCAACTTGCTGCCCCTCAAGCGCAAAATCATGAGGTCTGAATATCTGATCGACGCTGAACTTCCGGGTCTGGATCTAAAAAACGAATTCTACGA
>DYRS01000216.1 GCA_020718585.1 Chthoniobacter flavus | reverse complement strand
CGACCAGACATTGCCCTTGGAGTCGCGTGCGAGACCGCGGACGCTGACGCCACCTGCGTTGATGTTTTCCGTCCTGGAAGGATCGTCCGCGGGAAACCGGACGATCAAATTGGATAAGGCATTGCCGACCCAGACGCGGTTCTGGTCGTCGATGACGATGCTGAACGGCGAAGACAGCCCCTGGACCGGCACGACGCGTCCGTCTTTCACCTGTCCGCCTGGGAAATGGAGCATCTGGTCCTTCACGGCATCGGCAATCCAGACATCGCCATTCGGGGCTATGCCGACGCCCTGCAGGCCGCCGTTCTTGCCCGCCGTGGGGAAGTCGCTTTCCTTGCCGATGGGGTTTCCGTTGAAATCCATGACGCCGATCTTCCCGTTGAAGCTCGTCACCCAGACCTTGTCCTGCGCCACGCCGGTGCCCCAGCCGATACCGTCGACGCCCATGCCAGTGAAGCCCGTGATCGGGGGAGAGAGTGGCGTCCCATCGGGCGCGTACTTGATCGTGCCGCCGCCGATGCCGTGAATGACGCCGGACTGCGAGCCAGGCAGCCAGTTCTGGCCGCTCCAGAGGTTCCCCTCGGCATCGAACATGAGCCGACCGGCGGCGTAGTTTCCACCACCCGCGAAGCACAGGCTGAGGGCGAAATCCTGCGGGACATAGGCGAGGTAAGGCGCGAAGGGTGCCTTGCGCCGTTCCAGCGGGTTCTTCGGTTGCGGGTAGGCTTCGTCGTACAACGCATAGAGCGTGCTCACATTTGCCCACGGGGCGCGGGCAATGCCGGCCATCGCCTCGAACGTGTTGCTGGGCGTGGCGCCACCGATCGGGGTTGCGGCCTTGAAGAAGCGGGCACGCCAATCATCGTTGGCGACCGTGAAGCTGGCGGTGACGAGCGAACCGAGCGTGTTCAGCGTCGCGAGCGAGGTGGTCTGGAAACTGTTGAGCGGATCCAGGATCACCTTACCCCAACCGCCGGTCGTCGGGTCCACCAGGTTCGGCACATTCCCGGCGGCGATCCGCAGCCCGAGCGCATGGCCGGAGATCGATTCACCTTCGATGAACTGCGCGGCGGTGAATGCCGAAGCGACAGTCGTTAGCTCGTTGACCGTGACGGTCTTCGGCAACGTGGTCCCGAGCACGGTCATCAGCACGATGGCGGCGTTGTTGTCGCCGGCCTTGTTGGCCGCTGGAACGTCACCCTTGGCGACCACGTAGAGAATCGAATCCTTGCCGTGCGCATCGTCAGCAGTCAGAGCGAAGCGACCGTCGGCATCGGTGCGCGCCTGCGCGATCTGCTTTGGCGTACCCGCGCTCGCGGCCCACAGCGTGACCGTGGAGTCTGCGACCGGCGCGCCCGCGCCGAGCACTTGGCCGTTGAGGGTCGCCGCGGCGGCAGACCCCAGCGAAGCAAAGCACGCGAGAGTCGCTATTCCAATTAATTGCGCCTTGTTCATTATGGAAACCTCTCAACATTAAGAACAACCGATTCGACCAAACCTGCGTCAGTTCGGCGGGTTGACGACCACGTAAGTGACGTTGCTCCCCTGATACTGGGGCTGGTACCAGACGGTGCCGCACTGGTAGTAGGGGCCGGAGTAGGTGTAGGGCGTGCAACCGGAGGGCAGGGAATACGCCAACGAACCGATCGCCGCCGCCGTCACGCCCACCGCCACGC
The DNA here is from genome assembly GCA_020718585.1 of Chthoniobacter flavus. Classification (GTDB taxonomy): domain Bacteria; phylum Verrucomicrobiota; class Verrucomicrobiia; order Chthoniobacterales; family Terrimicrobiaceae; genus QYQL01. The sequence goes on along the minus strand of DYRS01000216.1, from coordinate 1,441 downwards.
CCACGGCAACGCCGGTGGCGACCGGATGGTAGTCGCCCCCGTAATAGCGGCCACCGCGATAGTCGTTGTAATGGTTGTCGACGTTCACGTTGACGTTCCTGTCCACATTGACGTTCCTGTCCACATTGACGTTCGTGTCACGGTCGCCGCGGTCCAAGCCGCCGCCGCGGCCGAAGTCGCCGCCCCGGTCGATGCTGGTGAAGGCGCTGCGACCGCCGCCCTCGAACCCGCCGCCTCCGAACCCGCGGCCACCGCCCCCGAAGCCTCCGCCTCGGGCATCCGCGTCTTGGGGGATGATGGCCAGGGTAGTGGCCAGAGCGCCGGCGACAAGGAGGGCCGCCGTGGCGAATTTCGTGATGCTCTTGGACATTTTCGGGCTCCTTAGCGGGCGACGGACCGGATGGGGATCAGCTTGGCGTCCGTGGGCGGCTTGAACGCGAAGGTGTCCGAGGGGAAGCGCGCGGCGGTATCCCAAGTGAGGTCCGCTTCGAACTGCGGCCGCGCGGGATCCGTACTCGCAACGATCACCACCTTGAGAGGCAGGGGCTTGTCGCCGGTCGCGATCCATATCTGCCAGTCGATCCCCGGCTGCCGGAATGCGTACTGCATGGTGTCCTGGCCAGCGACCTTGGCCGGGCCCACCACGTGGGCGGAGGTCAGATTCTTGTGGTCGGCTTCACCGCGGTTCCAGGAGAACAGGTCATCGAGGGGCACGGTGACCCCGTATTCGGCATAGGCCAGGTCCAGGGTCTCGCGGATGGTCGGCGGCGCAGCGAACCTGGCGTAAAAGCCCATGCGCGGGGCAAAGACAGTGACAGATTTTCCATCGTAGACATACTGGCGGGCGGTGACGTCTTCGACCACGTCGATGGCGAAGGCGTCGGGGCTCTTCACCTTGTAGGTGGTCTCGCCGCCGAACGTCAGACGCTGGCCGAAATTGTCGACTTCGTCGCGCTGCGTGGCCGCTACCACCTTGAAGGTCTGGAGCGAATGCAGGTAGGCGGCCATCCTGCTCATCGCAGTCAGCGCATCGGCATCCACCGTCGCCTTCGCGGGCGCGGCCTGCGCGTCCGGCGCCGCTGCCGTCTCGGCCAGAGGCGCGCCGGCCATCACCACTGCCGCGCCGAGGCCCATACAAGCCGCCACGACCCATCGCATTAGGTTCATCTCTTCTCTCCTTGCAAAGCCACATGCCTCATTCTTAAGTTCATGCCATCTCTCCACGAGGTTGAACGAATATCGCAGCGACCGCTGCGATTTCGTGTCGCCGCCAGTTTGTTGCTACTCGGACGGGAAAATCTTCTTCCAGTCGGCCTTCATGTCGATGACCGTCCAACCCTCCTTGGCGGCGCGTGCCAGGACCTTGTCGGCGTGCTTGTCGTACGCGAACTCCCGCTTGTCGTCGGTGTGGTGAACCAGCAGCGACAGCGACGGGCGCCCC
>DYRS01000215.1 GCA_020718585.1 Chthoniobacter flavus | reverse complement strand
GCGTGATCGCCGTGATCAGGAAAATGCTGGACGGCTGCTGCGCTGGCTTGATGAGCTGGGGCGTGAGCCGAGAATCGCATGGTATCCGTCTTCCGGCGCTGACACCCGCGATCTGCTCTACCTGAGTGGCCGGTTCCAAGCCCGCTCGCCGTCCTCCGCTCCCGAGCCTCCGCCGCCGGACATCTTCATCCACACGGATATCAATCCGGATTGCCTCAAATATTACAGGGGCGGGCACAATCAGAGGGAAGGAGCATCAATCAGCTTCGAGCGCCGCGAGACCATGCCCCGTCTCAATCTCACCTGCGCGCCGGAATTGGCGATCCCGTTCGCCGAGCCGGGCGATCCCAGACTGGGGCAAGCGCTGTTCTACGAAGCCGCGGTGCGCTGCCAGACCCTTGGCGAATTCTCGGTGCCGATCATCCACATTGTCGCCGACAACTGCGCCTTCTGCGCCGAGCTGGCGCTGCCGAAGCGGGCCCGGTTCAGCCATATTGTCAACCTCCGCACGGTGGGACTCGGCGCCGGGGTGTGCAATGGCACATGGCTCTTGAATGTCCTGTCCTGCTTCGCTTGGAACCTGAAAAAAATGTCCATGCCGTTAATTGGTTGGACGGTTTTCCCGATGGTCTCTGTCACTCTACATCCCTTTTCTCGGGAGTCAAGCCGGAATCCGGCATAACTCCGCGTTGCTCCGGCCCCTTTGGGGCACTTATACGGATTCCGTCCTGACACCCTTCGCCAAGGGCCGGAGGGGAGTCCAGACCATCGGGAAAAACCGTCCTCCTCCTCTCCGCGGCGGCGGCCATCTTGGCGTCCCTCGCCTCGTGTATGGCCTTGTCCCTCCCCGTCATCCGGTCATGCGGGGTCACATATCCGATGGCGCTGTGGAGCCGCCGGTGGTTGTAGTGGCCGATGTATCCGGCGACGACCTCCCGGGCGTGGCCGATGTCCAGCAGCGCCTTCCCCTTGAGCGACTCGCCCTTGAGCGAGGCGTGGAACCGCTCGATCTTGCCGTTGCCCTGGGGATAATACGGCGAGGTGGCCGCATGGGTCAACCCGTGCCGGGCGATGAACTTCTTGAACTCGTTCCCCTTGAACTGCCCGCCGTTGTCGGTTATGAGCCGTGGCCTCGCCTCCGGGTGGAGCTCGACCGCCCTCTGCTGGACGACGGCGACATCGGCGGCGGCCATGCCGTCCCGCAGATCCCAGTGGACGATATAGCGGCTGTAGCCGTCCAGCACGCATGTCAGGAAGAAGAACCTCTCCCCGACCCTGACATACGAGATGTCCGTGTGCCAGTGCTCGTGGACCCTCCCCGGCTGGTCGAACCCCTTGCCCTTGCAGCCTCTTTTCCCGCCCCGGCCGCGCATGACGCCCGCGTCGGACAACGCCCGGTAGACCGCCGACGGCGAGGCGAAGGCCACATCCGCGTCGATCATCATGTAGGCGCAGCGCCGGTAGCCGTCCTCCGGGTGCTCCAGGTAGAACCTGACGATGGCGTCCCTCTCGCCGCCGGTCAGCCAATGGGCGCGGGAGCCCGGGCCGTGGTGGGCGTTCGGTGTCCCGTAACGCCCGCGCCAGCCGCTCAGCTTCGCCGCGGATATCCCGGCGCGCGAGGTGAAAAAAGCGTCAGTCAGCCCGAAGCGCCCCTTCCAGCGGCCGACGAGATCCACCACATCGTCACGGACATCGTATTCCACCCAGCGCCCCATCAGAGGCCCCCAAGACTTTTTTTTAGCGCGATGTGCTCGGTCAGGAGCTCGGCGACCGCCATGTTCCTGCGGTCAAGCTCCCCCTGGAGGCGCTCCGCCCGCCTCTCCGCCGCCCGCTCCCTCGAATCGTCGCGGGCGAACGCCTTGGCCAGGCCCGACAGCGCCTGCTCCTGCCAGCCGTAGTACTGGTTCGGATGGATGCCCAGCCCATCGCAGATCTCGCTCACCGCCACCCCGTCCTGCAGGTGCCGGACCACCGCCTTCGCCTTCTCCTCCGCCGTGAAATTACGGCGTGTCCGCCGTCCGTCAGCCTTCTCCGATGCCATTTGAAGCCTCCTTGCCGATGTGGTTTTGGTCTTAACCTAACCAACTAAAGGACGAAGGCAAATTTTTCGGTTCCATCTGAAGCGTGACAGCATTCCACGCCCGGACGCTTGCATTCGACGCCCCGGCGTTGTAAACTCTCCCTGGCCGCCGCTACCGATCCGGCGTGGCGGCGGATTGACCCCGCAACCGCAAAACCCCCGGCACCCAGCCGCCGCCATGAGCGCATCAAGGCATCCATGAGTTTCAGAACCGAATTTTTCCTCGCCGCCAAATATTTCAAGCCCAAGCGCGACGCCGTCTCCGTCATCACCGCCATCTCCGTCCTTGGGGTGACCCTGGGTGTCGCCGTCCTTATCGTCGTCCTCGCCGTCATGACCGGCTTCACCGGCCTAATGAAAGAGAAGATCCTCGAAACCTCCGCCCATATTGAAATCTGCGGCGCCAACCACGGCTACATCCGGCGTCCGGAGTCAATCGTCGCCGAGGCCCTCGCCGCCGGCGCCGTCTCCGCCGCCCCCGTCGTCCGCTCGCAGGCCCTCATCCAGCGGGACAACCGTTTCCTGGCCAAAATCCTGCTTGGCGTCAATCCCGACACCGAAATCGCCGGCCTTGACCTGCGCCAGGCCATCAAGAAGGGCAAATTCTCCCTTGATCGCAACCAGATCATCATCAGCACCTTCATCGCCGACGAGCTTGACGCCGCGCCCGGCGACAAAATCCTCGTCCACGCCCCCAACAAACTCGCCCAGATGGTCAAGGTCGGCGACAACGGCCAGGTCAAGCTCGACGACCACGCCGAGGTCTATCTGCCCCGCGAGTTCACCATCGCCGCCACCTACTCCTTCGGCAAGTTCGATTTCGACCAGACGGTCGTCTTCACCAGCCTCGACGACGCCGACGAGCTGTTCGGCCTCCCGTGGGGCGCGGCCACCGCCGTGTACGCCTGGACCAGCACCCCGTTCCAGCTCGACGGCATCCTGCGAACCATCCGCGCCAAACTGCCCATGATGCGCTGCGTGTCATGGCGCGATAAAAACGCCCCGCTACTCGGGGTACTCGCCGTCGAGAAGAACATGATGTTTTTCCTGCTGATCTTCATTGTGCTGGTCGCCGCCTTCAGCGTC
>DYRS01000214.1 GCA_020718585.1 Chthoniobacter flavus | reverse complement strand
TGAGCTGGCATCGCGGATAATCGGTTCGACATTTGGCGGCACCTCGGGCAGAGCAATGGCATGCCACTCGCCGCACAGCTCACAAAGTTTGGTCCCGCATCCGAATCGCTTTCCGTCGTCGAGATTTCGGCGCGCGCCCCGTCGCCCGGCGAGGTCGCGCTCGAGATGCTGGCGGCACCGGTGAACCCGGCCGACATCAACGTCATTGAGGGTGCCTACGGCGACCTGCCGCCACTCCCCGCGACGATCGGCAACGAGGGGGTTGGCCGGGTCGCGGAGATTGGAGCCGGCGTCGGCCACCTGCAGCTCGGGCAAATGGTGCTGCCGATGGCGTTCGGGACATGGTGCGCTCGGATGGTTGTGCCCGCTGCCGATGTCGTCCCGCTTCCTGACGGGCTCGACCGGTTCCAAGCCGCGATGCTCACGGTCAACCCGGCGACCGCTTGGCGGATGATGCACGATTTTGTGAAGCTCGCGCCCGGCGACTGGATCGTGCAGAATGCAGCAAACTCAGGGGTCGGGCGCGCGGTCATCGGTCTCGCGCGGGCACTCGGCTGGAAGACCCTCAACGTCGTGCGCCGGGAGTCGCTTGGCGACGAACTCCGCGCAGCAGGCGCGGATGTCGTGGTCACCGAGGAGTGCGACCTCCGCAAGGAATCGAAATCGCTCTGCGGGGGAGTGCGCCCGCGGCTGGCACTCAACGCAGTCGGCGGGCAGAGTGCTCTCAACATCGCAAACTCCCTCGCTCCGCGCTCGACGATGGTCACCTACGGCGCGATGAGCAAACAGGCACTCAAAATCCCGAACGGGCTCCTGATTTTTCAGGAGCTCAAATTCGAGGGCTTCTGGCTCAAGCGCTGGCGCGAGCGCGCGGGGAACGATGCGAGGCAGGAGACCTACGCCGCGCTTGCCGCCCACCTCAAGGCGGGAACCCTCTTCACCCCGGCGCATGCGGTCTTCCCGCTTGCCCGCGCGGCCGAGGCCGTCGCCGCAGCCGGCGAGGAGACGCGCGGAGGCAAGGTCTTGCTCGATCTTTCCGCCTGATATTCTTTGCCGCGTCGGCCACCAATTATTGACATGCGGGAAAAAGCGTGTTCTTGTGGACACTATGCCGCCGACAGTCAAACAGCTTTCCGTATTGGAGTTCATCCGCGAGCGCCGGGCGGACGGGTTTGCGATGCCGACCGTGCGCGAGATCCAGTCGCGGTTCGGGTTCTCGAGTCCGTTTGCCGCGACCCGACACCTCATGGCTCTGGAAAAAAAAGGGTTTATCAACCGGGCTGGCGGACGCGCCCGCTCGATGGTGCTCAACGACCCCGCGCCCCCGAGGTGGCTCAACATCCCGCTCCTCGGCGCGATCCCGGCCGGCCTGCCGTCCGACGCCTTCGTGCAGCCGGACCGCACGCTCGCGGTCGACCCTGCCACCCTGCGGTTGGGAAAAAACGCGAAGGTGTTTGCGCTCGAGGCGCGCGGGGACTCGATGACCGGAGCCGGCATCCTCGACCGCGACCTCGTTATCCTCGAGCTTGCCGAACCCCGCGACCGCGATATCGTCGCCGCGCTGATTGACGGCGAGACGACGCTCAAGCGGTATTTTGTGCTGCGCGGGCGGCCGTTCCTTCATGCGGAAAACCCACGCTATCCCGATATCATCCCCGCCCGCGAACTCGTCGTCCAAGGCGTCTTCCGCGCGCTCATCCGCACCTCCCGACACCGCCTATGAGAACTCCCGCACACAAACGCAAAACTCAGAACTCCAGCGACGACCTCTGGGCGTGGGCGCAGCGCCGGGAATCTCCCTCATCGCCGGTCCTGCGGGAGGACCCCTCGGCAAAGCCGACCCCGTGGTATCGCGGAGTCTGGGGCAAGCTGAAGGGCGGATGATGGAGGGTCACTCGCTGGAGAAGGACGGCTGGGAATCTCTGCTCGCGGATCTTGGGGAGCCGAGGTTTCGAGCCACGCAGGTGCTGGAGTGGCTCTACGCGAGGCGCGCGTCCCGCTGGGAGGACATGACAAACCTCCCGGCCGGACTCCGCGCGAAGCTCGCCGCCGCTCTCCCGATCTCCCCGCTCGAGGTCGTCCGCGAGACCGGATCAGCAGATTCCACCCGCAAATTCCTCTTCCGCCTTGCCGACGGGCAAATGATCGAAAGCGTGCTCATCCCCGCCTCCCCCGCGCTCTACGGCGAGGCATCCGACCGGCGGACGATCTGCATCTCGAGCCAGGTCGGCTGCGCCTACGGGTGCAGGTTCTGCGCCAGCGGGCTCGACGGGCTGAAGCGCAACCTCACCGCCGGAGAGATCGTCGGACAGTTTTTGCGCGTCAGCGAGCTGTCCGGGGAAAAGATCAACAACATCGTGTTCATGGGCATGGGCGAGCCGATGGCAAACTTCGCGAGCCTGATGCGCGCAATCCGCATCCTGAACGCCCCGTGGGGGGGCGGCCTCGGTGCCCGCCACATCACAGTCTCAACATCCGGACTCGTCCCCCAGATCCGCGAACTCGCAGCCCAGCCGCTCCAGGTCCGGCTCGCAATCTCGCTCCACGGAGCCACCGACGACGTGCGGAACACGATCATGCCGGTCAATAAAAAATTCCCGCTCGGTGAGTTGCTCGATGCTTGCGCCGACTACGTCCGCCAGAAAAAGCAGAAGATCACGTTCGAGTATATCCTCATCGGCGGGGTGAACGACTCGCCCGAGCAGGCCCGGCTGCTCGCCGGCCACGCGCGCGCCCTCGACGCAAAAATCAACCTCATCCCCTACAACGCGGTCGAGGGGCTCGACTGGACCCGCCCGGAGCCGGACCGACAGGAAGAGTTCCTCGCCGCTGTCCGCTCGGGCGGTGCCGACGCCACCCTCCGCCGCGAAAAAGGCCACGACATCGCCGCCGCATGCGGACAGCTCCGCCTCCAGGCAGTTCGCAGCCTGAAGAGCCGACAATAACCTTTACCGCCTGGCTTGATCTTTTTGCCGATGGTCATGCAACAGTTGCGCGGCGATCCTACAGGTTTTCCCCACCGAAGATTGCAGGATCGCTTTTGTTGCATGCCCCATGCCGCCGGACGATCCTGACGGCGTTATGAAAACACCAACTAGCAAAATGTCGGTTCAATCAGCGTTCAGCTTGGTTGAATTACTCGTTGTGATTGCAGTCATCGCGGTCATCG
>DYRS01000213.1 GCA_020718585.1 Chthoniobacter flavus | reverse complement strand
CGGGAGCGCGCACTTCTCCGGTAGGAGTGCCGCGCTCCGTGCGGGCGGTTTGACAATCGCGGCGGGCGGGGGTTATCTCGTGGTCATGTTTGACACCACCGACCCCGAAGACCGCCGGATTCGCGTCGTTCTGCTTGCTGCCGCGACTGCGGGTGTCGGGGGGCTCTTGGCCGCCGCCACCGCGGTTGCGGTGATGGTTTCGTTGAATTTCAATTTTCTGAACTGGATGGAGTAGCGTTTGGGTCGCCGTGGATTTTTGCGGATGCCGAGCAAAGGCAGGCACCGAGGAAGATCACGACTCCTGAGACATAGACCCAGAGCATGAGGAGCATCATGACGCCGACCGTGCCGTAGATCGCGTTGTAGTTCACGAATCGCGGGAGGTAGTTCACAAATGCGATCTGGCAGACCTGGAGCCCAACGGTCACCAGCAGCGCCGGCATCCACACATGGCCGAGGAAAACCCTCCTCCGGGGAGCGAGCATGTAGAGGAGGGTGAACGAATAAAACAGCACCGCACCGGCGACGATATACCGTCCGAGATCGAAGAAGTCGGCAAGCTGACTGAGGTTGAGCCCCGGGAGCCTCGCCTCGATGAACCCCTCGAAGGCGATGAAGATTTTTTTTGCTCCCTGGATGACTGCGGGGGCGATCAGCCCGATGAGCATCGCGCTTGCGAGCACGGCGGTCATGAGAAGGTTCTTGATCGGCATCTGCCACCATGGGATTTCGATCGTGTGCCACGCGCGGTTGACCCCGCGGACGAGCGCCTGGAAAAATCTGAGCGACGTCCACATGAGGATCGCGAACGAGAGCGCGGTCACGCTGCCCCGCGATTTTTCGAGGGAGTCGACCATCTGCCACAAAAAGGCCTGCTCCGGCTCGCCCATCGGAAAATAGTGTTCGACCGTGCGGATCACATCCTGGGATGCGAAGAACGAAGACCCGACGGTGAGGATCAGCGCAAAGAGGGGGACCAGCGAGAACAGCGCATAGTAGGCAAACGACGCCGCCCGCTGCTCGCCGTCAATCTCCAGGAACGTCCAGACCGCCTCCCATGCGATTTTCGGCCACTCCCGCAGTTGCTTCCAGATCCAAATCATGGCGAAAAACTATCCGTGCGGCGGGTCGGAAACAACCCTCTTTCCGGGGGATGCCGTCAGCGTGCGGGGGTGCCGGATCCGCCGGGCGCGCGCCGACACCTGGCGGGATTTACGGCGACGCGCGCCGGGCGCGCATCTGCGAAAAGTGCGGACGAGGTGGCTCACAGGACCGTGGGCGTGATGCCCGCTTCTTCGGAACGCGGACAGGATGCCCCGATCTTTCGAGCGGGGGCTTACTGTGCGGGGTCCGCCTTGCCGAGAATATCCAAGTAGGTCCGCAGCGCGACCTTTCCGGTCGCCGGGTCCATCCGCTCGACGCGCATCTGCTTGAGCATCCACTGGTCGTCAATCTTCTGGACGTTCACGACCACGAACTTTTTTGAGATCTTTCCGTCGCGGCCGCAGCCTTCGATTTTCATGAGCGAGCCGCGGTCCTTGTCCACCCACACGCGGACGAGCCCGTATTCCGTGGCCGTCGGCGGCGCGGGGATTTCAATTTTGTAGGCGGTGCTCGGGCCGACTTTTTCCTCGCCGACGAGCGTGGGATTTTTCCAGTAGAGAAACCGCAGGGCGAGATCCTCGTAGGTGAGAAGTCCTCCGCGCACAGAATCGTCGAACCGCGCGGGGGAGACCGTGCGGGTCCTGCCTCCCTTCCGCTCCTCGAGCGTCGCCGAGTCGTCCCCGAACCCGAGCAGGATCTCCTGCGGCGGATTGTCAAAAATGTAGGAGATCTTTCCGTCGCGGACCGCGATTTGAAACGGAACTTTCACCTCGCCGGCCCGCAGCTGGGCATCGAGCACGATCGCCTTCCCGAGCGGGTTCACCCGCGCCGCGCGCAGGATCGCCTCCGCATCGTCCGATGCCCGGACGTCGGCGACGGCAAAAAAAAGAATCGGGAGCATCAGCCATCGTGTCATGCGCGGGATCATATCCGCGAATTTCCAGACTGCAACTCTGCCCGAACTCGACAAAGGATTGCCGGGGCCGAACCGGCGGGCTATCGAATGGGGCGAATCTGTGAAAATCTCCACCGCCACGTTCCTCGCCAGCTCGCCCGACCTTGCATCCTGCCCGGAGTCCGCCCTCCCGGAGTTCGCGTTCATCGGGCGCTCGAACGTCGGAAAATCGTCGCTCATCAACATGCTCGCCCGCCGGAAGGACCTCGCAAAAGTCTCCGGAACGCCCGGCAAGACCCGCCTGATCAACTTCTTCACGATCAACGGCGACTGGACGCTCGTTGATCTGCCCGGCTACGGGTATGCGAAGGTGAGCCGGAACGAGCGCGGCGACTTCAGCGCGTTTGTTGCCGCCTACCTCCGGGGCCGCGCGAACCTCCGCGGCACCTTCGTGCTGATTGATTCCCGGCTCGGCCCGCAGAAGCTCGATCTCGAGTTCGTCCGCTGGATGGTCGGCTGCGGGCTCGCGTTTGTGCTCGTCTTCACGAAGGCGGACAAGGTGGCCGGGGCGACGGCGCAAAAAAACATCGCCGCATTTGCCGCGCGCATGCGCGAGATCAGCGGCGACGCACCCGAGGTGCTGCTCACCTCATCGAAGCTCGGCCTCGGCCGTCAGGAAATCCTCGCGACGATCGCCGCCGCGCTCGCGGACTGGTCCTAACCCGCATCCGAAATCCAGTGCCCGCCCGCTCCTCGTTCGCTGCCGCCTCGTGAATTGGATCGGCAGGTCGGATTTTCGACGATGCGGCTTTACAGGGAATTCCCCCGACGACGATAGCGTGCGGGCATGTGCGGCCGGGACAATGCCGACGCGGCGCGGCACCAATTGTCGTGAATCAGTGGTTGGGTCACGGTTCCCTTATGGTGCAGGGAAAGAACCGCTGCATTGACGGTGCGGTTGAAATGGCCTCCCTTCAGTGCCTCCACATCTTTGGGGAGTGGTGCCAGAAATCTGGCTTCCCACATTCTCGGCATGGCCGCCAGCTTGCATCGAGCCAGAAAATGACCTAGAAAACCCACGTCCGAGGTGGTGCACTTTGAAGTGACCGGCGACATGTTGGTGGCATGCGTTCTCATGGTCGGGGCGCATTGTGCGACGGCACAAGTCTCGCT
>DYRS01000053.1:5233-14600 GCA_020718585.1 Chthoniobacter flavus | reverse complement strand
CACTTCACCCCAAACTTTTTTTCATACGGGGTTCACCGAATATTTACTAAGAGTGAACATCTGGTCGGAATTTTTTACCACTCGGCGATGAAAACTACCGCCAAGACTCCGCCGAATCCTCCGCTCAACCTGCAGCAAGTTGAGGTGCGCCCGCTCGGGGGCGAGGAGGAAAAGCTCAAGTCGAGCGCACTGCTCGACAAGACGGTGCCCAAATGCTCTTCATGGGAATGTTCCGCCGCCTGAGCAACAGCCTCTGCATGCACTGGATCTCAAAACAGAACAAGCCCCACTACAAAACCACCACCGACTTTTTCAGCGCGATGAACGCCAACCACCATCGCACCGCCTTCCGCTCCGTTTCCGCCGCTCACCACTTCCTTTTCCTCTCGTTCGTGAATTGGCCCTAACTGTTTGACGCCTGTCAAACTCCGGTCTTCCCTACCGGCATGGGAACAGCTAACCACGGGACATGGAAATCGAGAAGTTGGAATCCGGCCCGCTCACCACGCTCAAGCTCTCCGGAGAAATCGATTTGCACGCCCAGCCCGAACTCCGCAAGCAGCTCAGGGCATGCGCGAAGTCGAAGACGCCGGCCCTCGCACTCGACTTCGCCGGCGTCGGCTACATTGACTCAAGCGGGCTCGCAACACTCATCGAGTATGTCCGCGAATGCAGCGGGTTCGGCGGGAAATTTGTCCTCTTCGGGCTCGGAAAAAAAGTCCGCACAATTTTTGATCTCGTCCGGCTCAACGAGCTGTTCGTGATTGTCGAATCCGCCGAGGAGGCTGCCCAAGCGGTAAAATGACCCTACGGGCGGAGCTCAGGACGTTTTTTTTCCTCAACAGGGAAATCCTTCGCTGGATTTTTCTCGGGCCGTTTCAGGGCCGCCCTGTGCGCACGGCCGCAGTGTTCCGGCAGATGGTGCGGATCGGCGTGCAGGCGTTCCCGATGACGGCGCTCACGTCGCTGAGCATCGGGCTCACGCTCGCGATGCAGGGCGCGCAGGAGCTCAGCCGCATGGGTGCCTCCGCCTACGTTCCGAACCTGGTCGCCGTCACGATCCTTCGCGAGCTCGGACCCCTCCTCGTGGGCGTCGTGGTCATTGGCCGCAGCGGCTCGGCGGTCACGGCGGAGCTCGGGACGATGAAAGTCGGCGAGGAGATCGAGGCGCTCGAGGTCATGGCGATCAACCCGGTCCGCTTCCTCGTCGTGCCCAGGTTCCTCGCCATGCTGGTCATGCTTCCGGTGCTGACGGTTTTCGGCGATTATATCGGGCTCGCCGGCGGGTGGACGATCTGCCATTTCGCGATGGACATGGGCACGGCCACCTACATCCAGCGCCTCATGGAGGCCGGGCATCCGCTGGATCTTTATTCTGGAATGGTCAAAAGCTTCGTGTTCGCGTGGCTGATCATCCTGATCTCTTGCCAGTCCGGGCTCGGGGTCTCGGGCGGTGCCGAGGGGGTCGGGCAGGCGACCACGTCGTCGGTCGTCACTTCGATCCTCGCGATGCTCGTCGCCAATGCCGTCCTCACCGCCGTGTTCTTCGTCTTTTAACCACCATGCCCGTCATCGAAGTCCGAGATCTGGTCAGAAAATTCGGCGACCGCACCGTGCTCAACGGGGTGACGTTCTCGGTCGAAAAAGGCGAGACGATGATCATCATGGGCGGATCGGGATGCGGGAAAAGCACGCTGCTCCGCCACATCATCGGCTCGATGAAACCGACGTCCGGCTCGATCAAACTATTCGGCGAGGAGATCACGACGATGCCGGCGCCGCAGCTCGAACAGCTTCGTCTGCGATTCGGCATGAACTTCCAGTTCGGGGCGCTCCTGCAGTCGCTCACCGTCGGCGAAAATGTCGCGCTCCCGCTGGTCGAAAACAGCCGGGTGGACCCAGCGATCATCGACCTGATCGTCAAGATGAAACTCGAACTCGTCGGGCTCACCGGCTTCGAGAACCTCAAGCCTGCCGAAATCAGCGGGGGGATGCGCAAGCGGGTCGGGCTCGCCCGCGCGGTCGCCCTCGACCCGGAGCTCCTCTTCAGCGACGAGCCGACCTCCGGGCTCGACCCGATCATGACCGCCGTCATTGACCGGCTCACCCACGACCTCACGCGCAAACTCGACATGACGGCGGTCGTCGTCACCCACGACATGGTCAGCGCATTCCGCATCGGCTCGAAAATGATCGTCCTCGGTGCCGGAAAACGCGCCGGCACAATCATCGCGCAGGGCTCTCCCGACGAGATCAGAAACCACCCCGACCCGGAGGTCCGCCAGTTTATCAACGGCGAGCCCGACGGCCCGGTCCCGCTGAAGCTCTCGCCGGAGGACTACATAGACCGGCTGCTCGGACATCCGCGCCAAAAAGGAGTCGCCTACTGAGCGTCGGTTGTCAGAAATCGGGCCGGCGAGATTCGAACTCGCGACCTCCTCGTCCCGAACGAGGCGCTCTACCAAGCTGAGCCATGGCCCGATATGCCTGACAAAAACAACTTTTTCGAGGAGTCCTTCTTCGCTTGTTACCCGGTTTTCTCACCCGCCATTCTGCGACCATCAGCAGGCTGCGGAAACTGCGGGAAAAAGAATCGGACTGAAAAAACCGGACCGTTTTTACATCGCTCCGGGAGCCACACACACTACAGGCTTTTGAAGCACCTCGGCAAGAAAATTCGCAAATCAATAAGTTCGCCATCCTGGGCAGACATCCTGACCTCGAACGAAATGACATGAGTCGGCTCAAGCCAAAGGGGAGCGGGCGTTCCGTCCAATGCTGTCAGGAGAAGTGGCGTGATTTTCCGAACACTGGCAGGTGAAGTTCCGAGCCGTAGCGTGACAAAATTCAAGGATAACCTTGACGCACGAACGATGTAAAACCAAGCTCCTCCCTCCGGTGAATCCCGGCATCCCCATTGCAACGGGGGGCGGGTGGCTGGAAATAAATTTTAAATTCACATAACATACTGATGTTTGACAACTTATTGGGATTTTTCTCCAACGACATAGGCATTGATCTGGGGACTGCCAACACGCTCGTTTACGTCAAGGACCACGGGATTGTGCTTCGCGAACCCTCGGTCGTTGCGGTTCACCAGGGGACGAACCGCGTCCTCGCGGTCGGCGACGAGGCGAAGCGGATGCTCGGCCGCACCCCGGGAAATATCGTAGCGATCCGCCCGCTGAAGGACGGCGTGATCGCGGACTTCGAGATCACTGAGGCGATGCTCCGGCACTTTATCAGCAAGGTGCATAACCGGAGACGGATGGTTCGCCCGCGGGTCGTGATCGCCGTGCCGAGCGGGATCACCGAGGTCGAAAAGCGCGCGGTGAAGGACTCTGCGACGCACGCCGGGGCGCGTGAGGTTTACCTGATCGAGGAGCCGATGGCCGCCGCGATTGGGGTCGGACTGCCGGTTCAGGACGCAGCCGGCAACATGATCATTGACATCGGCGGCGGCACGACCGAGGTCGCGCTGATCTCGCTCTCCGGGATCGTTTTCAGCCGGAGCGTGCGCGTCGCAGGCGACGAGCTCGACGAGGCGATCATCAACAACATGAAGCGCGCTTACAACCTGATGATCGGCGAGCGCACGGCGGAGGAGATCAAAATAAAGATTGGCTCGGCCTACAAGCTCGACAAGGAGACGACGATGGAGGTCAAGGGTCGGGATCTCGTGGCAGGGCTCCCCAAAACGATTTCCATCACCTCGCAGGAGGTGCGCGAGGCACTGCAGGAACCCCTCGCGACGATCGTGGATTCCGTGCGCATCACGCTCGAGCGCTGCCCGCCCGAACTCTCCGCCGATCTGGTGGACCGAGGGCTCGTTCTGGCCGGCGGCGGGGCACTGCTGCGCGGCCTCGACAAGCTTCTCGCCGAGGAGACCGGGCTTCCGGTGCATGTGGCCGAGGATCCGCTTAGCGCGGTAGCCGAAGGCACCGGCCGCGCGCTGTCCGAGTTGAAGTTCCTGCGAGCGGTTGCCTCCGAGCGTCCGCACCCATAAAGCTCACGGGGGTTCTCCCCCTGATTCCGCATGAACAAGCTCAACATCGCCCTCCTGCTGGCGGTCGTCGCCGCAGCGATTTACCTTTCGGTGCTCCCGCCCGCAACGATGCGGGCGATGCAGGGCGTGTTCCTCTCGGTGATGGCTCCGTTCCTCCGCACCGGCAGCGCGGTGCAGGAACAGATCGGCTCGATGGGGCAGGGGATGAAGACGATCGACGAACTCGATGCCGAAAACCGGAAGCTCGCGACGGAAAACCGGGAACTCCTCGCCACAAACACCCTCCTCCGAGACATCGAGGCCGAAAATAACCGGCTCCGCGTGGCGATCAACTACCGCGAGCGCTCGGTGTTCAAACTCCTGCCCGCCCGGATCATCGCCCGCGACGCCTCGACATGGTGGAATACCGTGCGGATCAACTGCGGGTTCGAGGACGGGGTCGAGACCGACCAGCCGGTCCTCACCGAAATCGGGCTCGTCGGAAAAACCATCACCGTTTCGAAAAACGAGGCAATCGTCGTGCTCGTCACCGACGAGACCTGTCGAGTCGCCGCAAAGGTCGAGGGCTCGCGCGAGCAGGGGATCCTCTCGGGCGTCCGCATCCAGGAAAGCGGGACATCTGGCGAGCTTCAGCTCAATTTTTTGACAAAAAATGCCGCGCTCGAACCCGGACAAAAAGTGTTTACCGCCGGGGTGAGCAGCGGGGTTTTCCCGTCGGGCATCCTGCTCGGCACGGTGAAGGAATTCCGCACCCGTCCGCTCGACGGCCAGGCACTCGTCGAGCCGGCCGTGGACCTGACGAAGGTGGAGGATGTTTTTGTGGTGGTGGGAGCGAAATGAAAGATCTCACCGGACTTGCGGCGACCTGTGCGGGGGTTTTTCTGGTGCTTCTCCTGCAACAGTCACTCCCGGCATCCCAGGCACTGCACGGTGCGCGGCTCGTCCTTGTGCCGACCATCTTCTGCCTGGCCGCGATGTCGCTCCCGTTCCCGCTGATGCTCGCCGCCGCGTTCATCACCGGCTTCCTTTGCGACCTCGCCTACCTGCACATCGTCGGCGACCGGGTTGAAATCGCGATGGGTTGCTCTATTGTGTTCTTCGTGATTTACGGAAGCATCGCAAACGGGTTCCGGCCCTCCTACCAACTCGGGCACTGGTGGCCGGTTGTCCCGGTGGCCGCCCTCGGAACCTCTTCGTTTCTTTTGATGCAGTTCCTGATGATCACCCTCCGCCGCGAGGGCTTTGAGTTCCACAACGATGTCCTCTGGAGGGTGTTCGTGCCCGGGCTGCTGGCGGCGGTGCTTGCCCCGGCCCTGTATCTTGCGGTCAGGTCGTTTTCCGCGATGCTGCCGCAGGGGCTTGCACGAGAGAGGGGGTATTAGGCTGTGAAGCGCACCCGCTCGACCACCCGCATCTTTTTTCTCGGGCTCCTCATGCTCGCCGCACTCGGCGGGATCACGCTGAGGCTCTGGTATGTCCAAATCGAACGCGGGGCGGAATACACCGCACGCATCGGCAACCGCTCGCACGTCTCGGTGCGCATCCCCGCCGTGCGAGGCGAGATCCTCGACAGAAACGGAATCAAGCTCGTCGAGAACCGCGCAAGCTTCGAGGTGGATTTCTACCTCCCCGACATGGTCCACGCCTACCGCAACTCGAAGGGCGAAATCCCGATGACATCGTACCGCGGGCGCGTCCACAACATGCCGCGCGATCTCAAGGAGGCGGATGTCGTGAAAATCGTCTCCGAGGAGGTCATCCCCCGGCTCGAAGAGCTTGGGGTCGCGGAGGATTTCAACGCAAACGTCCTCCAAGTCCACTACCGCAACAACCGCGAGGTTCCCTACAGCTACCGCCAGGATCTCGGCTTCGAGCAGATGGCGATCTTCTCAGAAAAAAACCTCGGCCTCCCCGGGGTCAACGTCACCGTGAAGCCGGTCCGCTGGTATGTCTATGGCTCGCTGGCCGCGCACCTGCTCGGCTACGTCGGGATGCCGAACGACCTTGACAAGCTCCCCGACATCCGGGATTTCAATTTCTACGAGCCCGACATGGAGGGGAAGGCGCAGATCGAGCTGTTCTGCAACGACGCGCTCAAGGGCAAGCCGGGGGCAAGGATTCTCCAGCGCAACGTCAAGGGGATCATTGACGGCGAGGTCAGCCGCCGGGATCCGGTGCAGGGGAATAATGTCTTTCTCACGATTGACGCGCGGATCCAGTATTTTGCCGAGCAGGCGTTGCGCGCGGTCGGCCGGGGCGCGGCCGTCGTGGTCAATCCAAAAAATGGCGACATCCTCGCGATGACCTCGGTTCCCTCCTACGACCCAAACGTCTTCATCCCCGCGATCGCCGCAAAGGACTGGACGATCCTCACCAAGGACGAGACGAACCCGCTGCTCAACCGCGCGATCAGCGCGTATGCGCCGGGATCGACCTACAAAGTCCCGATCGCGCTCGCCGGACTCCGCGCCGGCGTTGGCAACCGGACGTTCAACTGCTCGGGCGGAGTCACCTACGGGAATAAATTCATGAAGTGCTGGATCTTTGACAAGGGCGGATCGCATGGCACGCTCGGGCTCTCGGATGCGCTCAAGGTCTCGTGCAACGCGTTCTTCTACCAATACGGCAACGCGGCCGGCATTGACCAAATCGTGGCCACCGGCAACATGCTCGGGCTCGGCCAGAAGTCCAGCATCCCGCTCTCCGGCGAGTCGCCGGGCGTCCTGCCCGGTCCGCTCTGGCTCGCGCAGGTCAACCCGCAGGCCCGCTGGTCGTCGGGATTCACCGCAAACACAGCGATCGGCCAGGGCGACGTCCTCGCCTCCCCGCTCCAGATGGCGATGATGGTCGCCGCCGTCGCCAATGGCGGCACCGTCTATTACCCGCGCCTCGTTGACCGGATCGTCGCGCAGGACGGCACGGTCGTCGCTCAGGAACCCGCACGCGTCCGCGCCAACCTCGTCTCCGACGCCGGGCTCACCGCCGAGCAGATCGAAAAGGTCCGCCGCGGGATGTGGCGGGTCGTCAACGAGGGCGGCGGTACGGCCGGACGCGCCCGCATCAAGGGCTTCGATGTCGCCGGAAAAACCGGCACCGCCCAGTTCTCGCGCTCGGGGGTGAAGGACAACCACACATGGTTCATTTCCTTCGCCCCCTACGACGATCCCAAATACGCGGTCGTCGTCTTCGTGCAGGGCGCCAGGGCCGGCGGGCTCGTCTCCGCCCCGATCGCCGCCAAAATCCTCGAGGATATTAAAAAGATGGACGAGGGGGGGGACCCGCCGCAGATGGCCGCGCTCGAACCCGCCAAGGGAAGCTTCCGGTTCGTCGAAAGCGTGGACTTCGGACGCGACATCCCGGCCGCCACCACGGTCGGCGACGACGGCGAGAGCTCCGCAGCCGCCGCCACCAGCGCACCCGGCCAGGAAGCCCGACCAACCGCAAATCCGAATGTCAAGGCCGACGCCGACGAACGCGGACGCGTCAAAAATAAAGAAACCAAAGCGAACCCGCTCCAAAGATTCTTCAATTTCTTCGGCGGAAAAAAAGAGAAGAAGGACGCGGATTCGCGCCAGCAGAAACCGCCCCCGGCAAACCGCCGGTGAACCAGAACCCACCCGGCGCGCCCGCGCGCCGCCCAACACCATAGAAAAAATTATGATCGAAACCGTTAAAAGAATTTTGGGAATCAAAAAGAAGTCCACCGGCATCAAGCTGATCGTGAGCTGCGAGCGCCTTGAGAAGCGGGTCGCCCTGCTCGAGAACAACATCCTTGAGGAATACACGATCGAGCGCGAGACCGACCGGAACATCGTCGGCGGAATCTACAAGGGAAAAGTCCGCAACATCGAGGCCGGGATCAAGGCGATGTTCGTGGACATCGGGTTCGAGAAAAATGCGTTCCTCCAGTTCTGGGACGCGATCCCGGCCGCGCTCGACAGCGGGATCGAATCGGTGAGCCGCGGGGGCGAGAGCAAAAAAAAGAAGGCACCCCGGATCACGCACAAGGACGTGCCAAATATCTACCCGGTCGGCTCCGACGTGCTTGTGCAGGTCAAAAAAGGCCCGATCAGCAACAAGGGGCCGCGCATCACCACCGACATCAGCCTCGCCGGACGCTACCTCGTGCTCATGCCGTTCAACGACCAGTTCGGGATCTCCCGGAAAATTGACGACCCGAAGGAACGTGACCGGCTGCGCAAAATCCTCCGCGAACTCGAGGTGCCGGAGGGCATGGGCGTCATCATGCGCACGGTCGGCGCCGGCCAGCGCTCAAGGTATTTCGTCCGCGACCTCAGCATCCTCGTCGAGCAGTGGACCTCCATCCAGCAGGGCCTCGAAGAAAAAAGTGCCCCGGCCTGCCTCTTCGAGGAGCCCGACCTCATTGACCGCACGGTCCGGGATTTTTTGACTGACGAGGTGGACGCCGTCATCGTGGACGACGCGAAGGCGGTCGAGCGGATGCAGGTGCTCGTCGGTCACGTCTCGAAGCGCGCAAAAAAATCCATCCAGCACTACACCGGAGCGCAGCCGATCTTCGATTGCTTCGGAGTCCAGGCCCAGATCGATGCAGCGTTCCACCGGCAGGTCTGGCTCCCGTGCGGCGGATACATCGTCATTGACGAGACCGAGGCGATGATCGCGGTGGACGTCAACACCGGTCGCAACAAGGGCTCGCGCGACATGGAGAAGACGATTCTCCAGACGAACCTCGAAGCCGCCGAGGAGATCACCCGCCAGCTCCGCCTCCGCAACATCGGCGGGCTCATCGTCGCAGACTTCATCGACATGAAGCACCGGCGCGACCAGCAGGCGGTTTACCAGCGGGTGCGCGAGCGCCTCAAACGCGACAAGGCGCGCACCCATGTGCTCCCGATCTCCCAGCTCGGGCTCATGGAAATGACCCGCCAGCGCGCAAACGAAAGCCTCGCCAGCGCGGTCTTTGTCCCCTGTCCGCACTGTCAGGGTAAGGGCATGATCAAGAGCCCGATGACCATGAGCGTCGAGCTCCAGCGCGCGCTCCACTCGGTCATGCGTCGGCACCAAGATACCATCCATGAGGTCAAAGTCACCGTCCACCCGGACCTCCTCAACCGCCTCCGCACCGACGACGAGGACCACCTGATCGAAATCGAACGCCGCTACGCCGGACGCCTCTCGTTCCGCGCCGACCCGACGTTCCACCACGAAAAATTCGTCATCACAAACGCTGTCACTGGAGCCGAAATCAAACATTGAAAAAAATCCCCTGAACTTGCGCGTCTCCAAGTTTTGATGTAGGGTCCCGTTTGGTCTTCTCGAAACAAAAGTTCCGCGTGCGGTGAAACCGATAGCATAACAACTACCATGCAAGCCATTTCG
>DYRS01000053.1:0-5133 GCA_020718585.1 Chthoniobacter flavus | reverse complement strand
AGCCATTTCGCAACCGGGCGACTTCCCGACCAGCAATAATTCGGTCCAGATGCCGATGTTTCGGAAGGTGGCGACTGTTCCTCGGCCCGCTCCCACACCGCATGCGGTGCCTGCGGCAACTCCCTCTATTCCTCGCACTACGCCGACGGCGTCCCCGATGGCTCGGTCCATCCCCGTAACGATTCCGGCAGGTGCCCCGCGTCCCGTTCTCATCGCCGGTCCCCGCGCGATCCAGTCCGCTGCGGTTCCTGTGGAGACCGAGGATGATGCGCCCGAATTGATCGTCGAGCCGGTGGCCGAGGTCGTGGCCGAGACGCCTGTCCCGCCGGTCTCTGGAAGCGTGCAGCCGACCGTGCAGTGCGTTGACAAGCTGGTCTTCGAGGCTCTCTCCTCGGGCGACAAGTTCGTGGTCAAGACCCACAACAGCACCTACAATTTCGAGATGGACGAGAACTTGGCCTGCAAAGTCATTCCCAGCAAATCCTCGGCGAGGTCTGGCGTGGCCTTCCTCGTCGGCGGGTTCAGTGCCGCCTGCGACGAGCATACTCCAAACCGGGTCTATGTCGGCGGGCGCCTCGCCTACCAATTTTCCGACGAGGAAAACTGCGTTCTCACTTCGGTCGTGGAATCGATTTTCTGGGTCCCCGCTCGCCAGGACGGCTGATCCCGAAAAGACTTCTTTTCGGGTTTTTCAGGACAACTTGTGGGTCGGCTTCGTAGGGGACCACGCCGCGCCCGATGGAAACATTTGCTCGTCCGTCTTGTAATCCAGATCGGAACCCGCACCATGTATACTTTGGAGGGCTCTCTTTTCAGGGGAGATAATGCCTCCAAACAGCCAGGCGAAGAAGCCTTGTAGTCGCTGGGATCTTTTCCTTGGCTTGCCGCAGTTCAGTTACCAGATAAGTGCAGTCTTCGCCCGAAGCGACGCCGCGCGTCCGGGCGGGCGCAGAGCTCAGTCCGCGTCGAACTGACTCATCCTGCGAAGGGTTCGGCTGCGGTCACCGATCTGCGCAGCGTCAACAGTTTTGAGGCGTTCGAGGCTGAATGCCTCGACGTTGTAGCTGGCGAGGACGGTGCCGAAGACGACCGCGCGCCGGAGGGCTGCGAAATCAACCGGCTCGTCGGAACCCTCGCGTGCAAGAACCCCCACCAAGCCGCCAGCGAACGTGTCGCCTGCGCCGGTCGGATCGTGGATGTCCTCGAGCGGGTAGGCCGGACAGCTAAAAAACTCGCCGTTTTTTCCGAAGAGGAGGCATCCGTGTTCGCCCTTTTTGATCGCGACGAATTCCGGGCCGAGCGCGAGGATCGCCTTCGCCGCCTTGACGAGATTTGTCTCACCGGTGAGTTGCTTCGCCTCGCCGTCGTTGAGGATGAGCATGTCCACGCGACCGAGGAGGCGGACGAGCGACTCCTTCGCGATATTAATCCAGAGGTCCATCGTGTCGGCGACGACAAACCGGGGACCGACAACTTGGTCGAGGACATGGTGTTGGAGGTCGGGCGCGATGTTCGCGAGGAGGACGAACGGTGCCGATTTGTAGTGCTCGGGGAGCGTCGGGGTGAACGTCTCGAAGACGTTGAGCGCGACCGAGCGGGTCTCGCGGGTGTTCATGTCGGGCATGTATTCCCCCGACCAGCGGAACGTCTTGCCCGGCACGACCTGAAGCCCGGCGAGGTCAATCCGGCGGTCGCTCAGCAGCTCGATGTGATCCTTGGGAAAATCCTCGCCGACGATGCCGACGAGGTTGACCGGGCTGAAAAATGCGGCGGCGACCGACGCATACGACGCCGAGCCGCCGAGGAGGTCCGGGTGCTCGGCGGCCGGGGTTTTTATGTCATCGAGCGCGATGGAACCGACGATCAGGACGGACATCGGATCAAACGGATTTGCAGAACTCCTCGATGCGGTCGAGGCCGGTCTTGATAACGTCGAGGCTGGTCGCGTAGCTCAGGCGGACCGTGCGGTCGTCGCCGAACGCAATTCCGGGGACGAGCGCGACATTCGCCTTGCTGAGCAGGCGGTCCGCGAAGTTCTGCGACTTGAGCCCGAACGACCCGATATTGGCGAGCACGTAGAACGCGCCGAGCGGCTTGACGGCTGTGATCCCGGCGATCGAGGTGAGCCGCTCGAACATGTATTGGCGGCGGATGTCGAATTCGTCGCGCATGTCGGTGACGCACTGCTGATCGCCGGTGAGCGCCGCGAGCGCACCATACTGTGCAAACGAGCACGAGTTTGACGTCATGTGGCTCTGCATCGAATCAATCGCCTTCGCGATCGGCGCCGGCGCCGCAAGGTAGCCGATCCGCCAGCCGGTCATCGCGTAGGCTTTGCTGAACCCGTTGACGGTGATCGTGAGGTCGTAGGCTTCCGGAGTGAGCGAGGCGATGCTGACGTGCTCCGCGCCGTCGTAGGTGAGCTTTTCGTAGATCTCGTCGGAGAGGATATGGATGTCCTCCTCGGCGGCGACCTCGGAGATCGCGCGGAGTTCCTCGCGCGAATAGATCGAGCCGGTCGGGTTGCCGGGCGAGTTGATGATCACCATCTTTGTGCAGGGGGTCATCGCATTTTCAAATTCTGCGGCCGTCATCTTCCATCCGTTCGATTCCTTCGTGTTCACGATGACCGGCACGCCGCCGACGATGCGGACCATCTCCGGGTAGCTGAGCCAGAACGGGGCGGGGATGATCACCTCATCGCCGGGGTTCACGACCGCCGCGATCGCGTTGAAGCACGACTGCTTCGCGCCGTTGCTCACCACGATCTGCCCGGGCTTGTAGTCGAGCGCGTTGTCGGTCGCAAATTTTTTTGAGATCGCCTGGCGGAGCTCCGGGATCCCCGAGCTCGGCGTGTATTTTGTGAGCCCCCTGTTGAGCGCATCAATCGCGGCCGCCTTGATGTGTTCGGGGGTGTCCATGTCGGGTTCGCCCGCGCCGAACCCGCAGACATCGACGCCCTCCGCCTTCAGGGCTTTGGCTTTGCTGTCGATGGCAAGGGTGAGAGACGGGGTGAGTTCGGTAAGTCGGGACGCAATTTCCATAGGTTTTGAATGGGTTGGTAATTAGACCGTGAAGCCCCGCGCTTCAAGCAACGGTTTAAAATTGTTTTCCGGCAGGCTGCTGAGGACCGGGGAGCAAACGGACGGGCAGGCTACCGGCGGGCCAAGCGCGACGTCAACACGGAATTCAGGAAATGCGGACGTCGGCATAAGGCATTTTCATTTAAAACGGTTTTTGCAGATCATGTTGTAGGGAAGTAAGATCTTCATGGAGGAAAACTCTCGGATAAAGGGCCAGGATTTTCCATTGCTCGCACTTCCAGTTCCTTGAGAACCTCCGCTCCCGGCTCCTGCCTGAGCTTGCCCCCATTGTTTTCGCCTGCGATTTTTTCTTCATCTCACCGCTCAGGGCTCGGGGTTTGCCCTCACGAAGTTTTTGAACCACTCGCCGGCCGGCTCGATCACCAGGCGCATCGTCTTTCTGTCAACGTGCGTGAGGCCGAAATTTGCGGCGTATCCTTCGGCCCACTCGTAATTGTCAATCAGCGTCCACGGGAAATATCCGCGGATGTCCACTCCGTCGTTCATCGCACGACGCATCTGGTTCACATGCTCGCGGAAGTAGCGGATTTTTTTCTGCTCGCTCTGGGTGCCGATGCCATTTTCGGAAATGACGATCGGCTTCCCGTAGCGCTTCCAAACGTCCACGAGCGTCGCATGGAACCCCTCGGGATGGATCTCCCAGCCGTTCTGGGTGTAGTTCGATGTCAGTTCGCCGTGCGGCCGCTTGATGAACCGAAGCGCGGAGGCATCCTGCGAGTAGTAGTAGTTCACCCCGATGAGGTCCACCGTGTCGGCCACCCGGTCGAGGTGGTCCCAGTTCTGGCGCATCATCATGTTATAGACGAACTGGGTCGGGTCCTGGATGAAGTTCCTCCGCCAGTTCGGGATCGAATAGATCCCCATGACGAGCGCGTCCGGTCGCTTCGAGCGCACGATGCCCGCCGCATCGCGAAACATCCGCACCGCAATGTTCGTCGCCTTTTTCAGCGCGCCCGGAGTCGCAAGCAGCCCGGGCGGCCAGTGCCCGCCAAAATACCCGATGTAGAGGTCGCCGTTCGGCTCGTTCTGCGGGACAAATACCCGCACGTGCGGCGCGAGGGCAGACGCCATGCGGGTTACAAATTCCCGCCAGGCCGGCTCGACGTCGGGGTGCAGGAAATTCGATTCCGCCTTGTTTTTTGAGTCGTAGAGCCAATCCGGGAACGTGAAGTGCCAGAGCGTCACGATCGGTTCGATTCCTGCCGCGCGAAGTTTTTTTGCCATCGTCACGTATTGCCGGATTGCCGCCTCGTTGAAGACTCCTGGCTTCGGCTCGACCCGCCCCCATTCGATTCCGAACCGGTAGTGGTTCACGCCGAGTTCGCGGAGCGCGGCCACGTCCTTGTCGAACGCGCTCCACGAGAACGTCGCGTCGTCCCCGCGCGACGGGATGAGCCCCTCCTCCGCGAAGATGTCCCAGTCGGTCTTGAAATGGTGCGGCGATCCCGGCTCGACCCCGCGGTCTTCGTTCTGAAAGCTCGCCGTCGAGGTGCCCCACCAGAATTTTCCCGTCTGCGGGCTCCTCGCGGGACCGGGCGGCTTCTTATAGGGCTTCGGCGCGATGACGCACCCTGCGAGGAGCGCGGCAAGGGCGGATGTGACAAGTAGCATTTTCATGGGGGAGAATAAGGTGGGGACGTGATGGCCGATAAATCAAACAGATTCCGTCGCAGATGTCACCGCAGCGCGCTTGGCGGCAGAGCAAATGGGCCGGGGGCCAGCCGAATTCCATTTCAAATGTCAACGGGCACGGCCTGGCACTCCCCACTGCGCCATGTGGCGCACGGCACCGGATCTCGTCAGGAAGGAGGAAATGTCAAAAAGCAAAGCCTAGCATTCATTCCGAACGCGGATGTCAATAGGAAAGAACTGACCCCTTTCAGACCCCTTTCACGGGGCCTGCAGCGAACTTGCGCCTGCGGAAGGCCGCGTGTATTCTCCTGCCGATGCGCTACCTAGATCCAAAGAACGACTTGACCTTCAAGAAGGTATTCGGCCAGCACCCGCATCTGCTCAGGAGTTTTCTCAA
>DYRS01000212.1 GCA_020718585.1 Chthoniobacter flavus | reverse complement strand
GCGCCGGTCGCCGTTGTCACGGTCAGCATGATGTCATCGTACAGATCGCCATTGTAATTGCCCGGTTCGGCGAAGAAGGTCTGGGCGTTTGTCGTCGAGGTCGGATAGAGTACCGGGGCTGTCAGTTTCAGCGTGAAGCCGGAAGCCAATTCCAGAGTGACGTCAGTGCCCGCTGCCGAGCCGAAGATAACCCGGGCGTAGCTGAAGCCGGTGGCGCTCAGGTTGTCCTTCACTGCGGCGATGTAATCGGCAAAACCGTCGCCGTTGATGTCGCCCAGCGGAATCGCCGCCGGACGGTAGGAGGGATCGCCGATGGATATCTGGACATCGGCGTCGGCGCCGGCGATATCGATCGCCTGGCCGAGCAGCGTACTGGAGAAGACCAGCTTGTAGCGACCCATCATCGGGGCGCGACCGGAGTTGCTCTGCCCGCTCACAAATCCGAGTTCGGAGGCGGCGTTGCCGGAGGCGTAGGTCACCTCAATGGTCATGCCGTATGTACCGGTCAGGCTGATCCGGAAGCCGGTGGCGATGGAGACCTTACCGGCGGTCAGGGTTGAGCTAAGCCCAGCGGCTGTCAGTGCCGTATTCAGATCAACGATCAGATCGTCGATATCGACATTCGCGTTCGTGGAAGCCTTGGTTACCGTTACAGCGACCGGAGCGGCCCCGTCGATGCTGATGTTGATCGTCGCGTCGGCGCTGAGTCTGCCCAGCGTCACCTCCGCGTTGATCGCGGTCACGCCGAACGAACGGACGTTTTCGATCTTGAGCAGGTAGTAGTCGGGCACACCGGAGTACTTCTCCACCGGCACGATCTCCAGCGCGTCGTCCGTGCCGACGTTGTTCGCCGCGTAGAGGTAACGACTGGTCAGCGGGAAGCTGTCGAAGAGCG
Source organism: Chthoniobacter flavus (assembly GCA_020718585.1). GTDB lineage: Bacteria > Verrucomicrobiota > Verrucomicrobiia > Chthoniobacterales > Terrimicrobiaceae > QYQL01. The sequence goes on along the minus strand of DYRS01000212.1, from coordinate 2,297 downwards.
CCTGCATATCCGGCTCGTCGAACTGGACGGCGATCATCGCCATCATGAGTTGTGCGGCGTGCGCGGCGCCGAAATTCTTGATCGCATCGGGCGTCCGGATGATATACCAGTCGGCCGCGTCGCCTTCGTGCAGCGTCAAACCGTCGATTTCACCACCAGGGGCGATCTCGGGAAGCAGGGCGGCGTAAGCAGGCTCGTTGTTGACCGCGACGACGCCGATGCGCTCCACCAGCTCATAGATGTCGGGGGCCGTGGTGGTGTCGCCTGCCAGGAGATCGTCGTTCGGGCCGCCGTCGAGGTAATCCGCCCCGCCGCCGCCGACGATGAAGTCGATGCCGTCGCCGCCGTAGATCGCGTCGTCATAGGCGCCGCCGTAGAGATGGTCGTTGCCGTCGCCGCCGTAGATGATCAGGCTGGAAATCTCACCGTTCTGCTCGACGTCGCCGGGATCGATGCCCCATTCGCTGTCGGTGTTCGTAAACATGAAGCCCGGATCGCCGCGGACAATGTCGTCGCCGCCCCGCACGTCAATGACCGTCTGTTCCACCTGATGGGTCTGGTAGAAAATGTAAGTCTGCGTGTATATCCATTTTTGCGGCTCGGGATCCTGATCGCTGGTGAAGCCGAGCGTTGTCTCGCCCGCGCCGGAGACCTTCAGCGAGGATTCTTTGGCGATCTCCGCGGTCTGGATGATGAGCCTGCCGCCGGAGGCGCCGACATTGATCCGGTCACTGATGTCTTCGGCAACTCCGCTCTTGCTGGCCGTCCGGAGCGCCTCGACGATATCGTTCGCCAGATCGCCGACGGAGTTGTTCACCTGCGCGGTCTGGCCGTCGGTGAAGCCAAAGAAGGCAAGGTTCGTCTCGCCGGACGCCTCGACCATCTCGATCGTGTTGCCGTCAAGAATGGCGACAGGCTGGAAAAGAAGCTTCGTACCGTCTCCGTTTTTGGCCGCCGTCACCTTGCCGGTCAGCGTCGTTGAACGGATCGCCTCGTTGATCAGGGACACGAGCCCGTCTATCGTATTGGTCAGGGCGTTTACGTTCACCTGCACCGGGGCGTGGTCGCCGATGGCCACTTGCAACCCATTGAACTCGAAACCGAAATAGGAAAGGTCGGTGTCGGTGTTGCCGTCGGAGATGACCACCGTATTGGCCGAAGTCGTAACCGTGATCTGAAGCCTGCCATCAGCGGTGGCTACGGCGGAGATTTTTCCATTCAGGCTCGTCGAGGTGATGGCGTTGTTCAGGGCGCTTACCATCTGGGCGATCGTCGTGATCTGGCTCGTATAGACGCCGATAACGACCGGATCGGCGGTTCCGACCTGCACTTTGAAGGTTTCGGTGGCGTTCGCGCTCGTATAGGTCGGCAGGTTGACCGCCGTGATGGCGTCCGCTGTTACCTGCGGAGCGTTTGCCGCCGTGACGACGCCATCGCCCAGCGTGTGCGGTACGGTAACGGTGTAGGTCACACCGTCAAGAATGATGTCAAATACGACATCCGCGGTGAGACGTCCGTCGAAGGCGGAGGAACCTGCCGCCGATTCCTTCGGAACGTCTTTCGCCACGATGATCGCGCCGGGAACGACCTGGGTCATGAACTCCTGGTTCGCCGTATCCCAGACCAGACTGGTCAGCTCGTAGCGGTGGAGGATACGGTTGTAGCGGAGCGATACGTAGTCGGGGACGTCGAGGCCGAGGTTGTCGGTGTCGCCGCCGAGGAAGAGGACGCGGTCCTCGCCGTCGCCGCCGTACATCGTATCGACGAAGGTCGGCACGTAGGTCTGGTCGGAGCCGTTCATCAGCGGCAGGTCGTCGGGGATAAGCTGGAACGTGTCGTTTCCGGCCTCGCCGAAGAGCAGATCCGGGGCCTGGCGGTCATAGCCGCCGGTCAGGACGTCGTTGCCCGGACCGCCGAATATCCAGTCTTCGCCCATGCCGCCCATCAGGACGTCATTGCCCGGGCCGCCCATGATGACGTCCTTGCGAACCGCGTCGGTACGCTGGGCCATGTCGAGGACATTCGTCTCGTTGCCGGAGGTCAAAACAAATTCCAGATCGTAGATCGTCGGCACAAGATTCGGGGAACTCACGCGGAGCAGATAGGCCTTCCCCGCCTCAAGCGTGGAGAGGCTGATCCCGGAGGCGGACTTGCCGGCGAGGTCCTTCAGCGTGTAACCTTTCGTCCCCATCCGCGGGTAGAGTTCGTAATAGGTCGGCTCGTCGGCGGTCACCTTGATCGTGTAGTCGCCCTTGACCAGTCCTTCCATGCTTAGTTTGACGTATGCCTCGGTGGCG
>DYRS01000052.1 GCA_020718585.1 Chthoniobacter flavus | reverse complement strand
GGGACCGCTTCGTCGAGGACTACGCCGTGCTCGCGGCCATCAATGCCTCCCTCCTCCTCGCGGCGTGGCATGCTTTTTCCCGCCGCGATTTCAAGTGACTCCCGGTTGCTTAACCCACATATGGAACTGCTTTCATTTCCACCAGCAACTGCGGGTGATTCTCTTCGGTCTTGGGCTTGCAGCACCGGGACAGATCGTTAGATGCAAACAATCCCCGCCTGCAGTTCTGACGGCTTGAATGGCTGATTCGAGCGCACTTCGCGAAGAGTCTGGAGTTTCTGCGTCATCGGTTTCCATTCTTGTTCCACCGGGCGGGAGGGGGTTAAAATCATCAAACCAACAAGAAAATGTGTGGTTTTCATCGGCGGGAAATCTGGCACGATCACCGCCATGAAGCAACCACCAGTTCAAATCGGAGTTGTCCAGCACGCATGCACGGCGGATATCGCGGCGAACTCGGCGGCGGCGGAGCGGGGGATTCGAGAGGCCGCCGCGCGCGGCGCGAACATCGTCTGCCTCCAGGAACTCTACCGTTCGCTCTACTTCTGCCAGGCCGAGGACCACAAATATTTTGACCTTGCGGAGGCGATCCCCGGGCCGGGGACTGCGGTCGTGCAGGCGCTCGCGGGCGAGCTAGGCGTCGTCGTCATCGCCTCGCTTTTTGAAAAGCGCGCGGCCGGGCTCTACCACAATACGGCCGCGATCATTGACGCCGATGGCGCGTTCCTCGGGAAATACCGGAAGATGCACATCCCGGACGACCCGCTGTTTTACGAGAAATTTTATTTCGCGCCCGGCGACCTTGGGTTTCGCGCATGGAACACGAAGTTCGGCCGGATCGGGGTCTGCATCTGCTGGGACCAATGGTATCCGGAAGCCGCCAGGCTGACCGCGCTGCAGGGCGCGCAAATCCTTTTTTATCCGACCGCGATCGGATGGCATCCTTCGGAAAAAGCGAAATATGGCACCCGCCACCATGCGTCGTGGGAGACCGTCCAGCGCGGGCATGCGATCGCGAACGGATGCTACGTTGTCGCGGCGAACCGGATCGGTCACGAGGCACCGGACGGCGGCGACGGGATCGAGTTTTGGGGGCAGAGCTTCGTCTGCGATCCCTCGGGGCAGATCCTTGCAAAGGCTTCCGTGGACCGCGAGGAGGTCCTCGTCGTCGAGGCCGATCTCGACTCCGTGGACACCCAGCGCACCCACTGGCCATTCCTGCGCGACCGCCGGATTGACGTCTACGGCGACATCACCCGGCGGTTTATTGATTGACCGCAGAGAGAGGCGTATCCGCGAGTGGAGACGAGCCGGATCACAGGACCGTTGGCGTCTCGCCCGCTTCTTCGGAAAGCGGGCAGGAAGCCCGCGCTCCCGACAACTTGCACTTATCAGGCCCCCCCCTCAGAGGGCTGAACTCGTCTCCTTCCAGGTCAGGACGCCTTGATCGCAAATTCCTCGGGGAACTTGGCAAGGAAGCTTTGGGTCGGCCACGAGCAGGCTTCGCCGAACGCGCAGATCGTGCGGCCGGCGATGTTGTCGGCGACGGATTTGAGTGCCGCCGGATCGTCCGCGCGCCCGCCGCCCGCGAGCATGCGGTCCGTCATTTTTGCCATCCACAGGCTGCCCTCGCGGCAGGGCGTGCATTGGCCGCAGCTTTCGTGCGCATAAAACGTGTTGAGGTTGTTGAGCGTGCGCACCATGTCGCGCGAGTCGTCCATCACGATGACCCCGCCGCTGCCGATCATCGTGCCGATCGATTGGAGCGTCGAGGCGTCCATCGTCACATCGAGCATCGAGAGATTCTTTTCGACCATCGCGCCGTCCGGGCCTTTGACTTTGTAAATCTCGTCCGCGCGCATGATTTTTGCCGAGCTTCCGCCCGGGATGACCGCTTTGAGCGAGCGTCCGGGTTTGAGTCCGCCGCAGATGTCGAAGAGGAGTTCGCGGAGGGTGACCGCGCCGCAGGGGAGCTCGTAGAAGCCGGGGCGCACGACATCGCCGCTCACGCACATCGTGCGGGTGCCGCCGTCTCCGGGGGTCCCCATCTTCGCGTATTCGGCGGCGCCGAGACGGATGATGTGGCCGACGTGGCAGATCGTCTCGACGTTGTTGACGATCGTCGGCTTCATGTAGAGGCCGAGGACGGCAGGGAAGTAGGGCGGCTTGATGCGCGGGTAGGGGCGCTTGCCCTCGAGGGATTCGAGCAGGCTCGTCTCCTCGCCGCAAATGTAGGCACCCGCGCCCTGGTGGACGTGGATGTCGAGGTCGAAGCCGGTGCCGAGGATGTTTTTTCCGACGAACCCCCTGGCGCGGGCCTCGGTGATCGCCTCCGAGACGATGCGGGCGGCGTGCGGGAACTCGCAGCGGATGTAGATGTAGGCGAGGTGGGTGTTGGTTGCGAACGCGGAGATGACGAGCCCCTCGATGAGCTGGTGGGGGTCGCGGTGGAGGATGTGGCGGTCCTTGAACGTGCCGGGCTCCGACTCGTCGCCGTTGACGACGATGTAGTGCGGCTTGCCGTCGTCGTAGCGGATGAAGCTCCACTTCGTGCCGCACGGGAAGCCCGCTCCCCCGCGCCCGCGCAGGTTCGCGGCCTTGACGGCGCCCACAATCTCCGACGGCTTCATCGCCAGCGCCGTCTTCAACGACGCGTAGCCGCCGTGCCGGATGTAGGTGTCAATGTCCGGCGCGTAGTCGGGAAGCGAGATGTTGCCGAAGATGATGCGGCGTTCCTTCGAATGCGGAGGCGGGAGGATCGAGGCCATGCTATTTGAGTTTTTCGACAAGGGCGGCAACCGCATCGGGCCGGATGTTTTCGATGAGGTCGTCGTTGACGAGCGCGACAGGCGCGCTCCCGCAGCTCGCCAGGCACTCGACAAATTCCACGCTGAACTTCCCGTCGGGCGACGTCGGCGGCGCACACCCGAACCCGTGGTGCCCGGCATGCGGATCCAGACCGACCGCCTCGCAGAATTTTTCCTTCACCTCGTGGCTGCCGGCCATCGCGCACGAGAGCGTCCGGCAGACCCGGATGATCGTCCGTCCGGCGGCCTCGCGGCGGAACCACGGGTAGAATGTGACGAGCTCGAGGATGTTGATCGGCACCAGCCCGAGCCGCGCGGAGATCCACTCGATCCCCGAATCGTCCACGAACCCGAATTCGTTCTGCCAAAGGTGGAGGAGCGGGAGCGAAGCACTGCGGATGGAAACCGGGTAGCGGGCGACCACTTCGTCGGCTGCGGCAACAAACGCGGGGGCGATCTGGTCGGCTTGTCGGGTCGTCGTCTCAGTCATCGCGGGATGTTTTCTGTGTTTCCGGGCGTCGCATCAAGAAAAACGATTTCGGTCGGACAACTAGGCCGATTTGCGATGAGGGGGGAGCCCGAGCGGCAGCACTTCGTCCTCGTCGGAGGTTCTGATCCGGTAGTAAGTCGAGTCGTTCCAAATCCCCCAGCCAGATTTCCATGTGTGCCCGCAGACCTCGCAGTGCAGGGATTTTTCCAGCCTCGGGACCCACGGGTTTTCCGCTTCGCATGACGGACAGATCGCAACGAATGCCGGATGGGCAAGCAGGAGCGGGTCGGCCAGCTTTTCCACCGGCACGTCAATGTCCTGCGCATCCATCGGAAGCTCGAAGTTGCGCGCCCGGCTGCACCGCTCGTCATACCGCTTCTGCGCGGATTCGAGTAGCTTGGCGATGCCCGTCGAATTCAAAAATCTCCAGTCCCGACGGTCGTGCATCATGTGGAGCGAGAGGAGGATCTTGATCCGGGCCATCGTGGTGAGACGGATGTTTTGGGCTGCCGCGAGGTTGGCGAACATTTCGGCGACCTCCGGCGGCGAGGGGAGGGAAAAATGGATGGTCGCGCGGAACATCTCCTCGGTTTTCTGCGAGTTGCAAAGGACCGGGCGCACGTTGTCGCGCGGGCCGGTGAAGATCAGGATTGTGTCGTCGCCGCAGGCCTCCAGCATCTGGCGGAGGATCTCGCGGGTGCGGGAAAACGAGAGCCGTGCATCGCGGCGCCCAGACAGCTGCGGGGCGTGCAGCATGAGAAGCCCCCCGCGCGCACCCTCCACGATCTTCGTGAGGTTGGCCTTCTCGGCCACGAGGTTCTCAATGAAAAATTCCGACACCTCGCCGGTTCCAGTAAGCCCGCCGATCATACGCAGTGCGCGGGAGAGCAAGACCGCAGCATGCCTTCGACTGCTCCCCTCCGGCCCTTCAAAGATGCAGTGGAATTTGAGCGGCGGCACCTGATACCCGCGTTTGCGGCGTTCGAGTGCCGCGTGCGTCTGGTGGAGGATCCTCTCAATGACCGACTTGGCCTCGTCGATTCCCACCTCCTCGTCGAGCGATGCCAGCACCTGGGCGATGACATCGCCTGCCTCAGGCGGTTTTCGGACTACCTCCTTCCGTTGGCAAACCTGTCCGCCGGTCACGGAAACTTCATCCGCCGCCGAACCGTCCATCACGCAATAATCGATTTCTGCGGCGATGTTTTCCAGCGCGACATGCGCGTGGGCGGGCGAAGCCTGATCCCGGAACAGGCAGTCGTGCGCACGGAGCGATCCTCCCCCGCGCATCATCAGCCCGCACTGCAACTGGTGCTCGAACAGGCAGAAGAAAAATTCCGAGCCATTGCATGCATCGAGATATGCACCGATGTCGTTTGCAAGAAAAAGCGAGCCCTCGCAATGGACCGAGGCCTCCTCCGCGCGGATTCCGGTGCCGGTGCTATCTTCTGTCCTTCCGACCGATCCTTCGATTCTGGAATGCAACAGGACCAGCGAGCTGCCCTTGCCGACAAAAATTCCCAGCGGACAGCCGGAGACCGTCGAACCAAGAACCTCTGCGGTTGCTCCTCCGGAAAGCGCAAGTCCGCAGGAGGCACCCGAGATCGTGCAGGACGAACAGTGGAACACCGCCTCACCCGAGACCTCGATGCCGCCGGAAATCCGGCAGGATTCTAGGACCACTGTGCCAGCGGTCTGGCGGATGGCCGGGTCGGTCGGCGTGCCTGGAAGGATTTTGATGCCGGAGAGCCAAAGCCGGGCGTCCCCCGACACGGCGAGCGCCGGCTGACCGGACGACCCCTTGAGTGTCACCGTGCCGGAACGCAGAGCGCGCATCGCGACGTTCCGTGCGACCTGCGGTGCCGGGTAGTCGCCAGGCGGTAGAACGATGCAGTCGTTGCGGTGGGCCCTGCGCACCGCCGCCAGATATTCCTTTACGGGAACCGATCCATCCTCCGGCTCCTCGATGAAAATCTCATAATTTTTACAATCGGCACAAAGCTTTTTCAGGATGTCAGGGAGCAAGGATTTGCGGAGTGCCGACTTCATTGATTTCTGTAAGATGTCATGGGATCTTCGTTGGCTCAGAGTAAAATTTTGTCGCGGCAATCTGCAACACGCAGTGAAAAATGTCCACCCCACAATCGCGACGGCGAAAGTTTTTGCGGCACCAATTTCTCGGTTGCAATTGAGGTTCATCGGGAGCAACTTCGACGGGTTCGCTAAATTCCCACCATGAGCAATCCGGCCAGCACCCTTGACCAACTTAAAGCTTTCACGACCGTCGTTGCCGACACCGGAGATTTCGAGTCGATCCGGAAATACGCGCCGCAGGATGCCACGACGAACCCGACGCTGATCTACAAGGCGGTCCAAAAGCCGGAGTATTTTCCGCTTCTGGAAAAAGCGGTCGCCGACAGCCGTGGGAGCGGGCTGGTGGGCGGAGCTCTCTCGCGCAAGATCATTGACGACCTCCTCATCGCGTTCGGACGCGAGATCCTCGCGATCGTGCCCGGGCGGGTGAGCACTGAGGTGGACGCCCGGCTGTCGTTTGATGCGGCGGCCACGGTTGAGAAGGCGAGGCATCTGATCGGGCTCTACGAAAAATCTGGAATCTCGCGTGAGCGGGTACTCATCAAGATCGCCTCGACATGGGAGGGCATCCGCGCCGCCGAGGTCTGCGAAAAGGAGGGCATCCACTGCAATCTGACTCTCCTCTTTTCGATGCCGCAGGCGGTCGCATGCGCCGAGGTCGGCGTCCGCCTGATCTCGCCGTTCGTCGGCCGGATCTACGACTACTATAAGGCGACGACCGGCAGGGACTATGTCGGCGACGACGACCCCGGGGTCCGCTCGGTCGGCCGGATCTACTCCTATTACAAAAAATTCGGCTACGCGACCCAGGTGATGGGTGCGAGCTTCAGGAACATCGGGCAGATCACCGGGCTGGCCGGATGCGACCTGCTCACGATCAGCCCGGATTTGCTCGAAGAACTCCAAAACTCGGACGCGCCGCTCATCCGCAAGCTCGATCCCGCCCGCGCCGTCGCGGAGGAGCTCGAAAAAATTCCGATGGACGAGAAGTCGTTCCGCTGGCTGCTCAACGAAGACGCGATGGGCACGGACAAGCTTGCCGACGGAATCAGGAAATTTTCCGCCGACATCGTCCATCTCGAGCAGATCATCGAAAAAAAGTTATGAACAAACGAATCCTTGCCGCCGCTGCCGTCATCGCGCTGGCCGTGTCTGCTCTCCGCGCCGCCGAATCCGAATTTCCGGGCTCGGTGCCGGTCCTCCTTGCCAACCAGTCCGTCCGTTCGGACCTTGCGCTCACGAAAAGTCAGTGTGCGAGCCTCGACGCAATCCGCGCCGACTACCGGTCGGATGCGCGATTGGTCACCGCGAGGTTCCCGGACTCTACAGTCGGCAAGAAGGCCGCGAACGAAACCGTCCGCCAGCTCACGGCGCAGGCGAATGCGTGCGCGCTCAAAGTTCTGACTCCCGCGCAACGCGAGCGGCTCGACCAGATCGGGCATCAGAAACTTGGCGCCCTGATGCTCCTCCTGCCGCGCGTTCGCGAAAAATTGAGCCTCTCGAAGGACCAGATTGCGTCGCTCGACCGGTTCCGTGCCGACGGCGAAGCGTTCGCAGCAAAGGTGAACGCCTCGTTCGAGGACGGCCGGATCGGGCTCGATGAGCGGCTCGACACGCTCCGGGCATGGCGCGAAACTCAGTCAAAAAAAATCCTTCGCACCCTCTCCGCCGATCAAAAAAAGCAGCTCGAAAAGATGCGCGGACAGGCGGTCAAGCCGTCCTGACCGCCCGGCAAACCGAAGCCGCTCGATTTGATCGCACGCATCGCAATCGCATCGGCCCGATGGTTTCAGGACCATCGTGGACAATAAATATTTTTGATATTTTTCCCTGTGAGAATTACCCTCAGCACTCCGAGCACCCCGCTGCGGGACGCATTTTACGTCGGGATGTCCGTGCTCCTGTGCTTCGTCGCTTCGGCCTACTTCATCTACAATCAGGCGAGTGTCCGCAACAACATCCACAACCGGCAGCACCTCGAGACGATCGCATGGCAGACATCCGCATTGCTCGACAGCCCCGAGCACGAGCGGCTCGCCACGACCCAGCCGGGTGCCATCGACCCGAAAGACTACTTTGCTCTGCAGAAGCCCGTGCGGGAATCGAAATCCTCCCAGGCGGTTCTCTCCAGGATCTATACCGTCGGCTTCGACGGCGAGACCCCGCGAATGATCGTTGACAGCGAGGGGTTCCCCGCGCGCACATGGGAACGCCTCCCGCTCCAGCCAGGAAAAAGCGGGGACTTCAGCAAGGAAACCCTCTATTTCTGCGCCCTCTCGGTGCTCAAAACAGGCAAGGGATGGGTCGGAGAGATCGCCTACCCGGGCGGGGATTCGTTCGTCGTCGCGATGGTTCCGATTTTTTCAGCCCCGGGTGTCGCTTCGGCTGTGATGGTCGTCGAGTCCACCGCCGACCGGCTGCAGCCGACCCTGACCTCGCTCCGCTCGGCCGCGCTCTCGTCGGTGATCATCGGTGCGGTCGTCTCGCTGACCGTTGCCCTTGCCGTTTATTCCTACCGCCGGCGGAACCTCGTTGATTCCAATCTGCTGGCTACCGTCGCCCTCACAGAAAGCGCGCTCATCGAAGCGATCGGCGAGGCGATCTACCGGTTCGATCCTTTGAACGAATCTCTGGCATGGCAGGGGAACCTCGGAGATCTCGGCTGGCCGACTCCAAAAAATGTCCCGACCAACCGCCCGGCCTGGCTCGCATGCATCCACCCCGACGACTCCGTGAAGTGCGTCGCGGCATGGTCCGGGTCCGTTGGAACGAAATGGAATGTCGAATACAGGATTTTTGGCGGGGACGGACGCCTGAGCTGGCTGCTCGACCGCGGTCAGCACATCGAGGTTGATGGCCGGCGGCGGATCGCGGTCGGCACGATTCTCAATATCACCCCGCTGCGGGAGACCGAGCGCAGGCTTCGCGACGTTGTGGATGCCGCCGGGGAGTTTATCTGGGAGGTGGACGTCCGGGGAAACTACACCTACCTCTCGGAGCGTGTTGTGGACGTCCTCGGCTACCCGCTCGAGAAACTCATCGGCCATCACCCGCTCTCGCTTGTCCCGTCCGAAGATCTGGAAATCGTCCGCGGAAAAATGCTCGCGATCACATCCGAGCAGAGGAATTTCCGCGATTTCGAGCACCGGATGCTGCACGGTGATGGCAAGATTATTTGGGTCAGCATCAATGGCGTCCCGATCAGCGGAGCCTCTGGCCAGTTCAGCGGGTTCCGCGGTGCCGGACTCGACGTCACTGCCCGCAAATCGGCAGAAAAAGAGCTGATCCGCGAAAAGGAAGCCGCCCAGGCCGCAGACCTGGCCAAGAGCGAATTCCTCGCCGTGATGAGCCACGAAATCCGCACCCCGCTCAACAGCGTGCTCGGTTTCGCCGACCTGCTCACCGATACCAAACTGACCGACGCCCAGAAGGAGCAGGTCGGAATGATCCGGCGCAGCGGCGACGCGCTGCTCACTCTCCTGAACGATATTCTGGATTTTTCCCGGATCGAATCTGGAAAAATGCCGATCCTGCCGTCGGCCGTGGAGATACGTTCCTACCTGAACGAAGTTGCCGACATCTACCGCGCGACCGCCCACTCGAAGAATGTGGATCTCTGCGTGGTGGTTGACACCGATGTCCCAGCCGCTCTCCGCACCGACCCCGGTCGCCTCCGCCAGATCCTGCTCAACCTGATCGGCAACGCCGTGAAATTCACCCCTGCGGGCGCAGTGAACATCACGGCCAAACGGAATGTGGACGATCCCGGCGACGGACGGTTCCCACTTTTTATCGAGATCGAGGATTCCGGGATCGGCATCCCGCCCGACCGGATCGGACGCCTGTTCAAGCCGTTTTCGCAGGCAGATTCCTCAACGACCCGACGGTTCGGTGGCACTGGCCTCGGACTTGTCATCTGCAAGCGCCTCGCCGAGATCCTCGGCGGCGATGTCTCCCTTCTGCGGTCCTCGCCCTCGGGCTCCGTCTTCGCGCTCGAACTCCCCCTCGAAATCGTGGAGGTTGCCGATGTAACCGCTCCCGATGTGTCGGCCCAGGGCGGCGGGTTCCCAAGCAAACGAAACTGGCGCGTCCTCGTCGTCGAGGACAATCCGGTCAACTGCATGCTCGCCCAGCGGATGCTTACCTCGATGGGGATCTCCTCCGAATCGCGTTCGAACGGCCGCGCCGCCGCCGAAGCCCACGAACAATCCCCCTTCGATGTGATTTTCATGGATTTGCAAATGCCGGTGATGGACGGTCTCGCGGCTGTGGTGCGGATCAGGGAGTTTGAGTCAGCCCACACGGATGTCCCGAAATGCCGTATCATCGCGCTCACTGCGGATGCGATGTCCGGCGACCGCGAGCGATGCCTTGCCGCCGGGATGGACGACTACCTCAGTAAGCCGATCCGCCGACCGGAGGTTGCTACGGTCATGGCCCGTGCCGACCGCGCGCTCTCCGAGGCCCGCCGCACGGCGTAACCCTTTGTCTCAGCCGTCCGGGCCAAAAGAAAGCGGTTTCGGCGAAACCGCGTTGCCGGGAGCTCCGCGCGGGAGCGCGCACTTCTCCGGTAGGGATGGCTCGCCGCAGCCGTCCGTCGAGAGAAGCCGACGGGCCAGGGGATTCCCGCCCTGCCGATTTCAACTCTCAGACAATTTCCACGGGTTCTGGAGCTCTGAGGCTGTTGCGGCTGCGCGAGAGTCAGGGCGTTCAGCGCGCCCAAGTGATCAGGCGCAGTTCGTGGTCCTGCGTGAGGTGCGGGTGGGTGGGGACGACGCGGACGTTGATCCCGTAGGTTCCGCTTTCGGTTGCGGGGATTGTTCCGCTGAAAACGTAGTTGCCGTCGTCGGGGTGGCTTTCGAGTGCGATGTCGGAGATGGTAGCCGAGGTGATCGCGTTGTGGAGGACCGGTCCGTAGTAGGCTTGGACGCGGACGTTTTCCGGCCGGACCGCGCCGAGGTGGACGCGAGCGGTGACTTTCATCTGCTCGCCGACGTAGAACACTTCGTGCGCGACGTTTCCCTCCGGGATGTCGTAGGTGATCTCGTAGCCGTGGATTTTGATCTGCGGCCACTGCGCTCGGATCGCGGCCTTCCATTCGCTGAGCGCGACCGCGTTCGCGCAGTGGTTCGCGCTGAGCGCGGCAAACGCGGCGGCCGCCGGCTCGTAGAGCCGCTCGTTGTATTCCGAGACCATCCGGTGGGTGTTGAAGACCGGGACGACTGTGCGCAGGGATTCGCGCATGAGCTGGATCCATGCGAGCGGGAGCACGCCGTCGGGCTTCGCGTAGTAAAGCGGGATGATCTGGTTCTCGAGCACGTTGAAAAGGCTGTGGATGTCCACGTCGTCCTGGAGTGCCTGTGGTCCGCCGGTGATGTCGGCTCCGATCGCCCAGCCATTTTTTCCGTTCCAGCTTTCGAGCCACCATCCGTCGAGCACGCTGAAGTTGAGCCCACCGTTTGGGGGGAGCTTCATCCCGCTGGTGCCGCTGGCTTCGAGCGGGCGCAGCGGGTTGTTGAGCCAGAGGTCCACCCCCTGCGAGAGCCTGCGGCCGACGTTCGTGTCGTAGTCCTCGACAAAGACGATCCGGCCCTCGAACTGCGGGTCGCGCGACATTTTATACACCTCCTGGATGAGTGCCTTTCCTCCGTCGTCGGCCGGATGCGATTTTCCTGCGAAGACAAACTGGACCGGGCGTTCGCGGTTGGTGACGAGGCGGACGAGCCGCTCGATGTCGCGGAAGAGGAGGGTTCCGCGCTTGTAGGTCGCGAACCGGCGTGCGAACCCGATCGTGAGGACCTCGGCATTGAGCAGGCGGTTTGCATGGCGGACCTGTTCGGGTGGTTCGCCGTTGCGCGCGCGCTGGCGGTGGATCCTCTCGCGGATGAACTCGATCGAGCGCTGCTTGAGAAGCTGGTGGAGATCCCAGAGGACGTCGTCCGGGATGTCAATGACCCCGCGCCAGAAGTCGCTGTTCGAGAGCTGGTCCTCCCAGTCGGTGCCGAGGTATTTCGCGTAGAGGTCGTGGAACTCGCCGGCCGCCCAGGTCTTGATGTGGACGCCGTTGGTGATGCTCGTGATCGGGATTTCGTTGCCGGGGACATCCTTCCAGACGCCCTTCCAAAGCTTCCGGCTGACCTCGCCGTGGAGCTTGCTCACTCCGTTGGCAAACCGGCTCGTGCGCAGCGCGAGGATCGTCATGTTGAACGTGTTCTCCGGCTCGACCGTCGCCTGCCCGAGCGCGAAAAATTGTCCGAACGGGATCCCGACCTGCCCTGGGTAATCCACAAAATACTTCGCGATCAGGTCGTGCGAGAACGCGTCGTTGCCGGCCGGCACCGGGGTGTGAGTCGTGAAGACGCTTGAGGCGGCGACGACCTGGAGCGCGGACGTGAAGTCGAGCTCCTCGTTTTTCACGTATTCGCGGATCCGCTCAAGCCCGAGGAACGCCGAGTGCCCCTCGTTCATGTGGAACACCTGAGGGGAGATGCCCATCGCGCGCAGCGCGCGAAATCCCCCCGCACCGAGCACGATCTCCTGCCTCAGCCGGAACTCGTGGTCGCCGCCGTAAAGCTGCGCGGTGATCGCCTGGTCGGCCACCGGGTTTTCCGGAAGCAGGGAGTCGAGCAGGTAGAGGCTGATCCGGCCGACCGCCAGCCGCCAGACCTTGATGAACACCTCGCGTCCGAGCATTGTCACCGAAACCTTCAACGGCAAGCCGTCCACCTTCACCTCCTGGATCGGCAGGTGGTGGAAATTCAGCGACTGGCTCACAGCCTCCTGCCATCCGTCCTTGTTGATCTGCTGCTTGAAATACCCGTCGCGGTAGAGGAGCCCGACCGCGACAAAATTCAGGTCAAGATCGGAGGCCGCCTTGCAGTGGTCGCCGGAGAGGATTCCAAGCCCGCCGGAGTAGATCGGAAACGACTCGTGGAACCCGTATTCTGCCGAGAAATAGGCAAGAGGACGCTGGAGCGGCGACGACTCGCGGCGCAGCTTCCCGTAAGTGTCCGCGCGCCCCATGTAAGTCCGGAACCGGGCGTGGACCGACTCGAGATCCTTGAGAAAATGCTCGTTGCCGGCAAGCTCGGTGAGCCGGGCCTGCCGGCAGGTCTGGAGCATGCGCAGCGGGTTGTGGTTCGTCTCATCCCAGAGCGGGATGTCAAGATAGCGGAAAAGCCGCCGCGCTTCCGGCTCCCACGTCCACCACAAGTTGTAAACCAGCTCGCGCAGCGGCTCGAGCGAGGGAGGAAGCTTTGGGATGACGTTGTAGGTGAGGATCTGTTCCATGGGAGATGATGAGGATGAATCAAGTGCTGCCGGAAAGCCCGCCTGCGGGCGATGGGGGGCGGGCACCCCGACCCTCGATGAGCTGCGCCCTCGCTCTGAGCCAGTGCTCCTTGTCGCGCTTCTGTGGGCATCCTTCCTGAAGCCAAATCCGGTAGGCGCAAAGCGCAATCTCCTCATCCGTCGGATGGGGGAGAGGTTGATCGTTCGGGTCCACCTCCGTGATTTACCCGCACGGTGCAATTTATGAAACACAAAATGCGGCGTCCCGCCCACAAATTCCGCGCGCAAGGCGCGTTAGTTTCAAGTTAGCTCCCTTGCTCAATGCGGACCCGCGCGAGCGGCGGAAGGGCGCAAATTCCGGAGGGATCAAGCGCGATCCGCCTCTCCCGGTAAAGCATTCCGAGCGCCTGCTTGAACGCTTTTTTGCTGGCACCAAAGGTTTTTCGGATCTCCTCCGGCGAGGATTTGTCGTGGACGGGGAGGCTGCCTCCGGCTGCGGCAAGCGCGGCAAGGATCGTTTCCGCAAGCGGCATAATCCTTGCAAAGCCGGCGCGGTCGAGCGCGAGGTCCACCTTGCCGTCCGGCCTCACCGCGCGCACAAAGCCGTCGAGACTGTCCCCCGCGCGGAGAGGTCCGGCAAGGTCGGTCTTGTAGAGCAGTCCCCAGTGCGCGTTCTCGACGATGGCACTGTAGCCAAGCGGGGTCTGTCGCGCGACAAGCAGCTTGACCGGCTGCCCTGCGTCGTAGGCGGCCGGGGTCAGATCGAGCCAGCGGTCGAGTCGTTCGCCCGCCACGATGCGGTCGGATTTTTCATCAATAAAGACCCGGACGACGACCGATTCGCCCGTGCGGGCAAAGCTGACCTGCTCGCGGCGCGGCAGGAGAAGATCCTTGCTCAGCCCCCAGTCGAGGAACGCGCCAACGCTCGGCTTCACACCAACCACTCGCAGGAAGGCAAATTCGCCAACCACCGCAAGCGGCGACTCGGTCGTCGCCACCAGCCTGTCCTCCGAATCGCGATAAATAAAAACGTCAAGCGTTGCTCCCGGCCCGGTGCCCGGTGGAATGTAGCACCCGGGCAGAAGGATCTCCCCGAGATCGCCACCGTCCAAAAAATATCCCGGAGGTGCCTCGCGGACGACGGTGAGCATGCTGCGTCTGCCCAGCACTGTCATGTCGTTCGGATATCGGTCCGCAGATCCGGTTTACGACCGAACCGGCTCGCGGGCATCTTGAAATGGGTTGGCGGACAGGTGGACATCCGCTCACGGTCGCAGATGCCGGCCTGCCTGGCCAGCAGGGATTCCAATCGCATCATCTGGGCGCGTCGCACCGAGGGGGATGCGCATGGCTTTACTCCCTGCCGATGGCGAGGGGAATTCGCATCTGCGCGAAATACTTCCCGGTGCGGGTGACGATCCCTCAAACTTTCCTCTTGCGGGAATCGGTAACGGGAGGGAATCTGGACTCATGGATTGCCGTTTTCTTAGAGCCTTCCATTGTGCTATTGCGCTGCATTGACTAACAGTCGCACAATGAGGTGATTGTAGCGGCAATAAAATATTTTTCCAGTTTTTGTAAGCGACTCCAAAACAACATTGCTCGGGTGGCGAAATTGGCAGACGCGCCAGACTTAGGATCTGGTTCCGCAAGGAGTAGGAGTTCGAGTCTCCTCCCGAGCATTACCTCCGGAAATCGCATAAATAAAGGATCTGGAGGGTTTATGGATTTTTGAAGCGTTCCCACTGAAATGAACCCGCGAGCCAACCAACAGCATTGGCAATGCCAACCTGTTTCAAGGATGAAGTTCAGTAAAGCTGCTCGGCTATGAACGACTCAATTTGTCACGGACTTTCGCCGTCCCCCCGCTTCCCGGCGCTCGCACACGATGGGGAAGTGGCGGGCCGGCGACCTTCCGTCACGTTTTGCAGAGCCAAAGTTTGCCT
>DYRS01000211.1 GCA_020718585.1 Chthoniobacter flavus | reverse complement strand
TTCGCGGGGAGTCGGTCGAGCTGCTCTCGCGGGAACTCGGAGTCGAGATCTTTCGGCTCTTCTGACAGATCCGTGGGTTGCAATAGGGGCTGAAAGAGCGGACACCCCGCTTTCCGTGCAGTATCGAGGCTGGTCTAGGACTTCGAGACTGCGAGGAAGAACAGAGTGTCCGACAAGAGGGTATGGAAGAGGCTGCTCGGTGTCGAGCAGATCGTGATCGAAGACTGGAATCTGGAGAACGGCGACGACACGCTTGTCGTGTCGGTGCGGCCGAGTAAGGGGGCGTGCGGACGGTGCAGCCACTGCAAGAAACGCTGCCCGTACTACGACCAGGGTGCCGGGCAACGGCGGTGGCGCGGCATGGACCTGGGAACGATGAAGGTGTTCATCGAGGCTCGGGCGCCCAGGGTCTGTTGCTCGGTGCACGGGGTAGTGGTTGCGTCCGTCCCCTGGGCGCGACCGAACTCGTGGTTCACCCGGGACTTCGAAGACCAGACGGCGTGGCTGGCGGTTCATACGAGCCGATCTGCCGTCAGCGAACTCATGAGGGTAGCGTGGCGGACGGTGACCCGCGTGGTAGAGGTCGTCGGAAAGGAAGCCACAGAAAGGGTAGACCTTCTCAATGGCCTCCGGCGTATCGGTATCGACGAAATCAGCTATCGCAAGGGGCAGAAGTACCTCACGGTCGTCGTCGATCATCTCTCCGGACGTCTCGTCTGGATGCATGCCGGACGCGACTCGGCGACAGTAGGGCTGTTCTTCGCCCAGCTCGGCCCCGAGCGCTCCAAGGCCCTGGATATCGTCACTGCGGATGGGGCCGCCTGGATCGAGAATGCTGTCCGAGATCACGCTCCGCAGGCCGTCCGCTGCCTCGACCCCTTCCATATCGTTCAGTGGGCGACCAAGGCCCTGGACAAGGTCCGTCGAGAGGTCTGGAACGACCTTCGAGCGGCCGCCGAACCCGAGGTGGCCAAGGCTCTCAAGCACGCTCGCTGGGCCCTTTGGAAGAACCCCGAGGATCTCACCCCGTCGCAGAAGGAGACCCTGGGCTGGATCCCGAAGCTCAACCGCTCCCTCTATCGAGCCTACCTTCTCAAGGAAGCCCTTCGTGGCATCTTTCAGGCGAGCACCGTCCCGAAGGCTCTCTCCCGCCTCGACGCCTGGATTCGCTGGGCGCAGCGCAGCCGACTCAAGCCTTTCATGAAGTTGGCTCGCACCCTGGTCCTCTATCGTCCCCGGATAGAGGCCACGCTGAGAACCGGAATGAATAACGCGATCGTCGAAGCCAGGAACACGCAGATCCGCCTCCTCACCCGGATGGCTCATGGTTTCAGGCGCGTCGAGGCTCTGATCGGTCTCGCCATGCTCAAGCTCGGACGTCTTTGCCCACCACTTCCAGGCCGATTGCAACCCACGACTCCGTCATAAGAGCCGCCGTTCTCCTCTCCCGCCGCGAACAGCTCCTCCTGACCCGTCGAGTCGACCTTCTGCTCCTCCGGCGCCTCGAACGGCACCAGGAACCCGCCCACGTACCAGCGCGAAGGCTCGTGCGGAAGCTCCTCGCGCTCGTGCTCGCTCCCCGGCTCGGGGCCGATCAGGTCGAGCCTGAGGGCGCCGATCAGCTCGTCGCGGATATCGGAGGACTTCATAGTGGACGGTCGCCGAGCGACGGGATGCCGAACGCCCGATTCAGGAAGAGGTTCCAGACGTCCATGAACGCGCTGACACCGATGCCGATGGCGACGGTGCCGAGGACGTGGTGAGCGACCTACACCCGTGCGCCGGCCTACTGACCCGCCGGTGGTTCCCAGAGCTCGATCTTGTTCCCTTCCGGATCGAGGACCCACCCGAAGCGGCCGAACTCCGACTCGTCGATCTTGTCGAGGACGTTGCAGCCCTCCTCGCGCAGGGCGGCGATGAGGCCGTGCAGGTCCGCGACCCGATAGTTGACCATGAACGACGAAGTGCTCGGGGCGAAGTAGTCGCTGGTCGAGGCCGAGATGTTCCAGACCGTCGTGCCCGAGACGGATTTGCCCTCGGCGTCGGTCCACTGAAACGCGGCGCCGCCCCAGTCCTGAACGTCTATGCCGAGGTGCTTCCGGTACCAGGCGCGCAGCGCGACGGGATCCTGGGCCTTGAAGAAGATGCCCCCGATGCCGGTGACTCTCCGCATGTGAGCCTCCTTACCGCTGAAGTTGCCGGATAGTAGCGTGCCGCGGCCTGACGTCTGGCATCCGCGCCGGGCTCAGGGAGAGCACGGCACGCCCGGGTCAGGTGGACGTGTCAGGCCGCACGCAGTTCCGCGCCGAGTAACGCCCTCAGCTTCCGAAAGAAGAGGTGCCGTACCGCCTGGGTGTGAAGGGCTTCGGATGGAGAAAGGAGCGCTTCATCGCTCAGTTGGTGAGCGACGGGTTCTACCTGAAGGACGTAGGAGTTCACAGAGCGCAGCCAGAACCAATCCGCACAACCGAACTGAACGAAGGCGGGTTCGATGTCAGTGATACACGCAAGGGACTCGCGAAGGGCCCTTCCGCGCCGGTTGTTTGCGAGGCAGAAGGCGACATAGGCAAGCCTGTATCGAACGCGGCCCGCGAACCCGTGTGGGCGGCTTTGGCACGGCAGAAGGACGTGGAGCTCGAATCGCGATGCCGTGGGAGCCGGCGCGGGGTTTGCGGAATGTCTCCCGAGGAGGGCGACCCTTCGCGCGCCGAATCGCTCGACAGGTCGACCGCCTCACTCCCCGCGCTTGACCTTGACGTAGAGCTTCCGGATCGGGACGCGGATACCGGGATCGGCAGCCATGAGGTCGTTTCGCGGCGCCAGCTGACGGTACGGATCACTCACGGGCACCATTCTGATCCTCGCGCTTCACCGTGGCATCAGCGCGAACACACCCCAGCCCAGGTACTCACGCGTGCAGGCGGCGTAGCGCACGGGTTCCGAGTTCAGTTTCGCTCGAACCTCTTTCGCGAGCTCGTCGCCGGGACTGGCTTCGAGCCATCGGCGCATCGTGAGCCACCTGGCCGCCTCGTACCTGTCCCAGCCTTCCTGGTCCGCCAGGACCATCTCGACGACCTCGTAGCCGAGATAGCCGAAAGAGGCGAGAAGCTCCGGAAGGACGAGGAAGTCGGAGATGGAGGTGGCAAGACACCCCCTGGCCACATCTTCCGTGGGCGGCAGCTGCCGCCAGTAGGGCTCGCCGATGAGGATGATCCCTCCGGTGCGCAGGCTCCGC
>DYRS01000051.1:5942-14758 GCA_020718585.1 Chthoniobacter flavus | reverse complement strand
AAAAAAACACTTCACCCCAAACTTTTTTTCATACGGGGTTCACCGAATATTTACAGCGAAGTCGTTGAACGCGGGCAGATCAAACTCCTGTTGGGCGAGCAGGAGATCAGCCCAACGACGCGCGAGCGTCTGGCGCTCGGACGCGCAGGTCGCAGGGAAAATAATTCGACTTGGGGCCGTGCGCGGGACATCGTCGGTCCATATGAAATCCGTCCTCATCGTCGAGCAACTTGCCATCTTCATCGCCAACAAGCCGGGCACGCTCTCGGAGGTGTGCGACGCGCTGGCGGAAAACAAGATCAACATCTACGGGCTCACAGTTTCCGACACCGTGGACCATGCGGTCGTGCGCATGGTGGTGAGCGACACGCGCCGGGCGATCGCCCTGCTCGAGGCGCACGGGACGCTGGTCATCGAAAACGACGTGGTCATGGTCGAGAACGACAACCGCCCGGGCGGGCTCTCGAAAATCGCCAGCGCGCTCGCGGCCGTGAAGGTGAATATCGAATACGCCTACCTCGCCTCGATGCCGTCCGCCAAAAAGGGCCTCCTCATCCTGCGCGCCAGCGACACAAAAAAGGCAGTGAAGGCACTGTCGGATCCGGCACTCGGGCTGTAGCTGGGAGTAAGCGCGCACGCAATGAATTCGAAGCTCTAGGCGATTCTCTCCGGGATGAAGCTCGCCGAATGGCTTCCGTATTTCGCTGCGCACAAGATTGACGACTCACTCCTGCCCGGCTCTTGGACGACGAGGAGTGGAGTGCTGCCGTCGGGCTGGTCAACGAGTTCGGAGCCCCCCCCCCAAGTCGCGCAGCGGCGTGATCGAAGGGTATTTATGTCCTCGCGCGGCGCGGTATCTCCGGTGCAGAGTCGTGCGCGGACGCCGACACCGTGATACTTCGCTACCAGGACAAAGAGCACTTTTTCCACGACACCGCGCAGATGCTGCGCAGCGGGATCCCACTCGCTCGCGCGCTTGGGCATCTTGCCGACGGGCGCGGGCGTGCGGCCGTCGCCGCCCGCGCGGTCGAACCACTGGTCAACGACGGGCTCGCTCAGGCGATGGCGCGCGGCGGGTTTTCCGATCTTGATGCGGGGATCCTTGTCTCGGGCGAGCAGAGCGGTCGGCTTGAGGAGGCCTGTCGCGAGCTCGCCGACTACTATGCGCACCTTGCAAGGGGCCGCCGCCGCGCGCTCGCCGCCGCCGCGTATCCGCTCTTCATCCTGCACCTCGGCGCGGTCCTCCTCTCGATCCCTCCCGCAATCCTTGGCGGGGGAATCACGACATTTTTCCGCGAGGCAGGGACGTTTCTCGGAGCGGCCTACCTCGCGGCGGGAGCCGCGTGGGCGATGATCCAAATCCTCTCAAAAGCCTTCGCGTCGGGCGTCGCCGCCGACCAGGCGGTTTCCCTCGTTCCGCTGGCCGGTGGGTTCTTGCGCTGCGCCGCGCTGACAAGGTTTTGCCTTGTGCTTTCGCTCGGCATCCGCTCGGCCGACGGCGTGCTTGCAAGCCTCGCCCGGGCGGGAGAGGCGTCGGGCAGCGCGCGTATCAAGGCCGGTGCCGCCAACGCGATCCGGGCGATCAGGTCCGGTGGCGGCCTCGCCGAATCGCTGCGCGCGACAGGCGACTTTCCCCACGACCTCGAGCGCGCGCTTCAAGTTGCCGAGACCTCCGGACGCCTCGAAACGGAAGTCGCCAGGTGGGCGGGGATCTACCGCGAGCGGCTCTTCCTGCGCATCGAGGCACTCGGCACCTGGCTTCCTCGCGCGCTCTATCTCCTTGTCGTCGCACTCGTCGTCCTCCGCATGTTTGAACTGGTTTCCCAAGTCGCGGGCGTCTATTCCCAAGCCCTCGATTTCTAACCCCCCCGGCAGGCACATTCTCCGCTCGCTGCCCTATCAAGGATTTGGTGGTTTTTGGAGGGCGATCTGGAAAAAAGGCACTATATATTGTGGAGCTGAATTATTTCAGCACAATATATGGGACTTCCTTATCGGATTTCTGTTGACGATTCCTTCCACACGATCCATCGTGCCACACAATTAGCCCGCGCGGCACATGACGTCGCGCACGGCTTTTTCGAATCATTTCACAAAAAACCCCAGACATGGCCATTACCACCATCACACTCGGCGACCGCCAGTTCATCCTCGACCGCGACAAGGCGGAGGCCGCGTTCGCGGCGAAGAAAATCATCAACGGGCGGCAGACGATGTTTTTCAACATCCTGCCGTTGAAATACCAGTGGGCCTACGACCTCTACAAAAACATGAAGGCAAACCACTGGGAGCCGGAGGATATCCAGATGCAGAAGGACTGCGAGCACTGGAGGGACACGAGCGGGTATATCTCGGAGGTCGAGCGGTGGATCATCAAGATGGCGATCGGGTATTTTTCGGCAGCCGAGGGGATCGTGGGCGACAACATCCTGCACGTGGTCCGCGAGTCGGTGACCGCGCCGGAGCTCAAGCTCGTCCTCGGCCGCCACGCGCACGAGGAAAATATCCACGCCGACTCGCTCGTGTATATGATCAGCTCGCTGGGGATCAACCCTCACGAATGCGAGGCAATGTTCGAGGACATTGAAACCATCCGGCTAAAAACCGACTTCGTCGTCAGCAACAGCCGGGCACTGCGCCGCGATACCGACCTCATGGTTACGAAAAACAAGCAGGCACTCGCGAAAAACATCTTCCTGTTCGGGCAATGCATGGAGGGCACCCAGTTTTACGGACTTTTTGGAATGGTCCTCGCGCTCTACCGCCAGAACAAATTCCCCGGCATCGGCCAGATGTTCAGCTACACCCTGCGCGACGAATCGAACCACATCGAGCTCCTCCGTCAACTCTTCCAGGATCTGGTGGACGAGAACCCCGACGTCTGGACGCCGGATTTCCGCGAGGACTTGCGGAATACGATGCGCGAGGCGGTCTCGCTCGAGAAGAAATTCATCCTCGACTGCCTGCCGGTCTCGGCGGTCGGGCTCACGGCCGACGAGTTCACGACCTACATTGATTACATCGGCGACCGGAGGCTCGAAGGCGTCGGCCTCGAACCGCTCAACCCGCCGATCGAAAACCCGCTCCCCTGGCTCTCAGAGATGATGGAGATCAAAAAAGAGACCAACTTCTTCGAGGGCCGCGTCACGGAATACCGCCGCGCCGTGGATATCGGCGGAATCTCCGACGACGACCTCTGACCCGCCAGACTTAGGAGCTTAGCAGAAATAACATGATACAAGATGCGCCGGAATTTTTCCGCCAGCCAAGGCGCGACGAAGGAGCATAGCCAAAGCCTCTGTGACTGAGGAGCAACGCAGGATGGCGGAAAAGGAACCAGCAGATTGTATCATGTTATTTCTGCGCGGCGACTTAGAACCCCGGCAGCTTGAGCTTTGCGAAGTCGCGGTTTGTCGAGCGGAACCAGAGGAGCAGGACGCCGATCCCGAAAAAGACGATCAGAGGCAGCCAGGCCGCGACGAAAGGTGAGACGCGCGAGCCCTTGCCCAGCGCGATAAAAAGGCTGCTCACGAACACCAGCGAAAAGAAGAGCCCGATCGCCATGGCGACGCCACCCAAGATGCCGCGCCGCGAATAGACGACCCCCATCGGTGCCGCCAGAAAAACCACCACCAGACAGATCATCGGAAGTGCCCAGCGGAAATTCATGTGCGTGCGGTAGGGCGCGAGCCGGACCGCCGGAAAGTCGCTATTGAACTCCAGGTAGTCCCGGAGCTCCGGCACCGAGAGAAAATCCGGGTTCATCACCGAACTGGATATCCGCCATGGGGTCTCCGACCATCCGTCAATCGTGATCGTCGGGCGGATCTCGGATTTCAGGACATCGCCCTCCGGGTTCATTTCCGAGTAGCGGGCGTTGTTGAGCGTCCACCGCTTCGCGACCGGATCATACGATCCGTCGCGCGCATACCACTGGCTGAGAATGTTTCCCCCCTTGTCCTGCTGGATGATCTGGACCTCGCGGAGCGTGCCCTGCTCGACGTTGAAGCTGTTGACATACCATGTGCGCAGGTCCTCGCGGTTGCGGAAAAGGTGTCCCTTGATCTTGAAGTCGCGCTTCTTCCCACGCTTGATGTCGCTGAGCATCTGCTTGCGGATCGCGGCCGCGTGGGGAGCCGACGTGTGGTTGAAATACGCAGTCGCGGCGGAAAGCACGAGCCCGACAAAGATGAGCGGGGCGATGATCCGGGTCAGGCTCAGCCCGGCACCCATCATCGAGATGATCTCGTTCGCCCGCGACATTGCGGTCAGCGAGTAGAGCAGCGCAAGCAGCAGCGCGATGGGCAGGCACATCACGACGATCTGAGGGATCTGCGAGCCGTAGTATTCAAGCAGCACGTCCATCCCGGCACGACCCTGGATGAAATCCTGCAGGTTGTCGCTCAGGTCGAAGATGAACCAGATCGCGATGAATCCGAAAAAACAGCACAAAAATGGCGTCAAAAACTTCTTCAGGATATAGCGGTCGAGGATCGTCATCGGTTTCTATTTGGAATGTTCGCGCGTTTTTTTGCGCGAGTCAATCTGAGGCTCATGCGATGGTTTCAAGCGAGTGGCGAATTTACTGTCGGCGAATTTACTTGCCCGCGTGTTTTACCAGCCCGTAGTCTTCGGCCTCGGGAACCATAGCGGCGGCGGCGAATCTTCTTCCAATCCGGTTCTTTATTCCGTAGACAAACCGATTGGCCTTTTTGTTTGCAAAATCGGGGGGGCAAGGAAAAAATGAACTCGTTAAGAACGTTGAAGGTCATTTAATATCAGACAATTCGGGTTGGTAGCTCAATGGTAGAGCAGCGCCCTTTTAAGGCGTTGGTTGTGGGTTCGAGTCCCACCCAACCCAAACCCACTTTCCCTCGGGAAAGCTTATAGATACAGACTCTGCAGGCCTATTGCCTACTCGCCCTCGTCTGCGCTCGCATCCCCGCCGCCTGGCTCTCCCGCTACGGCTACAGCCCCGTCCTTCTGGAGATCCCGCGAACGAAGGTAAGCATGAGGGCCTCGCCATCGTCAGGGCGCTGGCAAAGAAGCTACAGGATTGACAAAGAACCGAAGTGATCAAGGCTGCCGGACACTCCGTGGTGGCAGGGCAGGGAAAAACGTGAAGAAATTTGCGACGAAGGCTGAAGCACTACACCGAAGAGCAGCGGGCACCCCGGCTGGGCGAACCGCTCGGAGGCCGTGCGCGGGCTGTTGGACAAGGTCTCTGTCAGGAACCCGGCGGCCACGAACATCGTGATCCTTTTCCAGTCCCCCACCCTGACCGTCGGCGAGCTGGAAGCGGCCGCCGCATACCGTCACTCTCCGACGGCAAAACCCCACGATTATGTCCCCGGCGGCGGCCAGCAGACGAACCTCAGGCTGCGCCAGGTGATGTGTCTGAGTCGGGGCTCAGGCCAGCCCGGCGGCTTTCCAGTCCACACCGTGCATATCTCCGGTCTTGAGAAATTTCTCATGCATGGCAAATGCGGCACTGAGCGTCGCGGGCGTTTGTCCTTTCGTCACGCTGTCAAAATACCCATGGAGCTCCTTGCGGAAGTCCGGGTGGGCGCAGTTGTCAACGATCAGCCGGGCACGCTCGTGCGGGGTCTTGCAGCGAAGGTCGGCGACCCCCTGCTCGGTGACGACGACCTGCACGGAATGCTCGCTGTGGTCCACATGGCTCACGAGCGGGACGATCGGCGTGATTTTTCCACCCTTGGCGAGCGACGGGCAGGTGAAGATCGAGATGTAGCCGTTGCGGGTGAAGTCGCCCGAGCCGCCGATTCCGTTCATCATGCTCGAGCCCATGACGTGCGTCGAGTTGACGTTCCCCGAAAGGTCGATCTCAATCGCCGTGTTGATCGTGATGATCCCGAGCCGGCGGACCATCTCCGGGTTGTTCGTAATCTCCTGCGGACGCAGGCAGATGTGCTTTTTGTAAAAATCGAGGTTGGCGTAAACTTTTTTGAGGACATCCGGGCTCACTGTGAGCGACGTGCCGGTGACGAACTCGATCTTCCCGGACTCGATGAGCGCGATCACAGAATCCTGGATCACCTCGGAATACATCTGGAACCGCGGGATGTCGGAGTTACTGCCGAGGGC
Organism: Chthoniobacter flavus; assembly: GCA_020718585.1. Classification (GTDB taxonomy): domain Bacteria; phylum Verrucomicrobiota; class Verrucomicrobiia; order Chthoniobacterales; family Terrimicrobiaceae; genus QYQL01. The sequence goes on along the minus strand of DYRS01000051.1, from coordinate 8,653 downwards.
GGCGAGCACGGCATTGGCGATGTTGCCGACGCCCGACTGGAGCGGGAGGAATTCCTTCGGGATCCGACCGCTGCGGAGCTCGCCGGCGAGAAACTCTGCGACGTTCTCACCGATCTTCCGGGTGGTTGCGTCGGATGCATCGAACGGCGCGACCTCGTCGGGGAGCGCGGTCTCAACGATGCCCGCGATCTTCGCGGGATCCACCTTGATGAACGGCACGCCGATCCGGTCGGAGACGTTGGTGAGCGGGATCGGCTGGCGGTGCGGCGGATCCTGCGGCTGGTAGATGTCGTGCAGGCCGCGGAGGGCGGCCGGGTGGCTGCGGTTGATCTCGATGAGGATCTTGTCGGCTACCGCGCAGAACGTCGGTGCCGCGCCGACCGACGTCGTGGGGACGATCTCGCCGTCCTCGGTCACGTCGCACGCCTCGACGACCGACCATTGAAATTTTCCGAGAAACCCATAGCGGACCTGCTGCGGGAGAGTCGAGAGGTGCATGTCGAAAAAGCGGGTCTTGCCGGCGTTGATAGAAGCGCGCAGGTGCTTGTTCGACTGGTAAGGGGTCCGCCAAGCGATCGCCTCCGCCAGTGCCAGTTCGCCGTCGAGCGACTGGCCGGTGGATGCGCCGGTCACCACACCGATCTGGAGCGGCCGCCCGGCCTCGTGCTCGACCTTCGCGCGCTTTGCCAGCGCGGTCGGAATCGCCTTCGCCGCGCCCGCCGGAGTGAACCCGCTGAAGCCGACCGTGTCGTTGTGGTTGATCATCGCTGCCGCCTCGTCCGCTGTCAGAAATTTGTCGCTGAGTGCCATGTGTGTCGTATTGTTCGCGGCAGTTGATATTAGATCATCTAATCCAATTCAATCAGTTTCTCGACCGTTTGGTGCGGAATCACAAATTCACGGTCCGCTCCATCGAGCAGCCGGATATTGCCGGCCGGGTCGAGGCCTGCAAAGCGCCCTGTGACCGGCTCGCCCGAGGCGGTAAGAATGCGGACCGGCTGGGGGATTTTCCACCGGCGGTTGAGCTCGGAGAGTGCCCCGGCGAAGCCTTCGCGCTGCATCGCGCAGTGCGCGTCGGCAAGCGCGTCGAGCGTTCGCACGGCGATCTCAAAAACATCGGGGACACCGGGAGCGCGTGCGGCTTGCCCGCTTGGTCCGCTCGATGCGGATGGGACGCCCGCGCTCCCGGACAAGCGTGCATCGCCGGGGGTACAGCCAAGCATCGGAGGGAGCGGCGTCCGACCCACGCACTCGCGGATGCTGGTCGCGATTTCAGCGAGCGAGGGATCGGATTTCCAAGGGGCATTTGTGATGTTGAGCCCGAAGCCGACGACGAGCGACTCGCTGGCAGATTGCTCGATGAGGAGCCCGCCGAGCTTCTTCCGGGCGGACATCAGGTCGTTCGGCCAGCGGAGGCGCACGCCGGGGATGTGGAGATTTTCCAGCATCCGGACAAGGTGGATGCCGACCATCAGGGAAAATCCGGCCCACATCGCGGGCGGGCCTTCGGTCGGGAGGACGGCCGAGATCCAGAGTCCGCCGGGATCGGAGACAAACGCGCGCCCGAACCGCCCGCGCCCGCCGGTCTGCGCATCCGCCCGCACGGCACTCCACACAGGCAGCCCGCGCGCAAGGTCGTTCGTCGAGCGGGCGGTCGCGCATTCGTGCAGCCGCCATCCGGACGAGCCGACGACTTGCAGGCGATCAGAGATCGGAGGTTCGGTTTTCAGAAATCAGAAATGGCGGCGGTCGGGAGCCAAGATCAGTCGAATGAGGGGTAACCAACAGACCGGTAGCTTGGGCTACAAAAACAATGAAGAGTGAAACACAAAGAGTATACAAAGAAACGCGTCTTTTTGCGCTCTTTGGTGCGCCAGCACCGCCAACAAAAACCAATTCAACGGAATTTCCTATGAAGCCAGCCGAGCGGGAAACGGTCGCCCGGACAGTCGGTCGGCTTCGGGTTGATCTCCTTGTGGCCTTTAACGATTGACTGCTTGCCTTTGATTTTTCCAACGCGACCGCGCAGGTAGGTGACGATCTCGTCAATCGCCTCAAGCTGTTCCTTGGTCGGCTGGTCGCGGTTGAAGTCGCCGACCAGGCAGATCCCGATCGCGATGTCGTTAAGGTAGTCGCTGGCAACGTGTCCGCCGTTGATCTGCCGGGTCCACCGGTTGCCGATCTCAATCTCGCCGTTGCCGGAAGAATTTCCGTTTCCGATGACAAAGTGATACGCAAGCCCGTTCTGCATTTTTCTGACCCGACGGTGATAGACGTCAAAAATCCGGGCGTTCCCCTGGCGGGTTCCGCTGTTGTGGATGATGATATATTTCCAGCGTCCCCGGCGGACGCGGGCCTCATCAATCGCCCGCCGGACTCCCGGTGTCAGGTAGCGGTAGCGTTTGAAAAAACCTCCCAGTTGAGGCTTCGGGGCGGGCTCCACCCCTTGGTCGCTTTCCATCCCGGATTTCTCGACATGGATCGGCGCGTCGAGCGAATGCCCCTGCGGCGTTGTGCTCTGCGGGATCTGCACCGGACTGGCGGCGGGCCCCGGCGTCGCTGACGGCACTGGCTTCCCGAGTTGGGAGGGAAGCTCGCCGGGTAACAGAATAAAGTCCGGTTCGACGGTTGGCTTCGGCTTCGGACGCGGGGTCTCGTCCGGTTCGACGGTTGGCTTCGGCTTCGGACGCGGGGTCTCGTCCGGTTCGACG
>DYRS01000051.1:0-5842 GCA_020718585.1 Chthoniobacter flavus | reverse complement strand
GTTGGCTTCGGCTTCGGACACGGGGTCTCGTCTGGTTCGACGGTTGGCTTCGGCTTCGGACACGGGGTCGATTGAGGCTTGGGACGCGGCGTTACCGAGGCTTTTGGAATGGGACGAATGTCTTCCCTTGCCTCAAGAAACAGACGGCGCTTTTCCTCGTCACTCATCTGCCCGCGCAAAAGCGGAAGACAAACCATTGCCAATGTGATCAGTAAAAAAATGGATGACAGTTTCCGCACGCCCGAAAGGTTAGCAAGTCACCCGGCGGGATCAAGCCACGTTAGTATTCGGGGACCTCGTAAGCGGGGCTGCTGCTGGATGTCATGAATATGCCGATGCGGTGGCCCTTGTTAAACACGGCGGCGATGCTGTTGCAGTCGAACGCGAGGCGGACGGTCTTGCCGGGTTCGAGCGGTGCGGGTTTGTCAAAGCCGTCGCGGTAACGAGCCATCGCGGATAACTCGCGGAGGAGGATCTCCTGTCCGTCGGGATAATTTTGGCATTCATGCCGGAAGGCTGCCCCTGTTCTTGCCAACTGCCAAGTCTGGCCCGGAATCAGTAGAGGTTGGGGATGAACCGGTTGGTGCGGGTTTCGTATTCGCGGTAATCTGGAAACTTCCGATGAAGCAGTCCTTCCTCCCTGCAAGATTTCGCGTGGAGGAACGGAATCAATGCGACCGCCACCACAGCAGCAGGCCAGCTCAGCCAGAGGAGCGCCCAGCCAAATCCGGCCAGGATCACGGCGGTGTAGAGTGGGTGGCGGATCCTAGCGTAGATCCCGTGCTGGACCAGCTTCGCGTGATCGGCGGGTTTCGGGAACGGGGTGAGGTTTCGTCCGAGCACCTTTGCCCCTGCGACGGCAATGGATGCAGCCGCGATGAGAGCCCCGACTCCGGCCCCTCTGCATGCCACAGGCCCCGTGCCAGGATACCTGAGCGAAAGCGCAATCAATGCTGCAAAAAGAAGGAACTGCCCGGCCACCCAAGCTCCTCCACGTTCAAGAAACTTCATCATCTGAGGTGCTCAATTCCAGAGCGGATTGATCCGCGTGCCGTCTGAATTGATCCCAAAACTCAGGAGGACTTTCTTCGCCACCTTGATCTCAATGTCCGTCGGCGGGGTGCTGGTGGCGGAATGGAGAATCATCCCGTCATCCGAAAAGGCCAGCATCATGGACGGCTCCTGCCCATTGTCCCGGAGAAATCCCTCGGCAACAGCTCGCCCGGCGGTCAGGAGTTGCTGGATTTTATCAGGCTGCGGCATGGAGGATCTCGACATTCAGGTCGGGAAAGCTCTCGACGACCTCGACCTTGAAATCGGAAAAGCTCGTCACGAACTGGATTTTTCCGAAGACCCGCGCCGCGTCGGATTTTGAACCTCGCGCGCGGACGGTCGCCGGGAGCCCGGCAAGAGCCGCGAGAAATGCCCTGCGCTTCATGGTACGGTCTCCGAGTTGTTGATCGCGTCAATGAGCAGGCGGATCGAGCCAAAATCGCGCTTGTGCGGGGTGAGGACGATCCGGGGCAGGTCCGGGAGCGCGCCCTTTTCCTCGGGCAGGGGCTCGCACTGGACGATCCGATCGGCGGCTAGCAGGAAGTCGAACGAGTCGTTGAGCACCTCGATTGCCGGACCAGCCAGCCGCCGACGAATCCGAATCACCATCTTTTCCCGGACCCATCGGTAGGAATCGAAAACCTTGTAGAACCGGGTGATCACGTCCACCGCGTCGTCTGGGTCGTGGGTGATATGGAAGAGGTGGAAGTCGCTCGGCGAGACAAGTCCGTGGTCGAGAAGGTCGTTGACGATGAACCTCCGCCATGTTTCCCAATAGTGGCCGTTCTGCCGGTCGAGCATGACCATCGGGACGATCGGCATCTTGCCGGTCTGCATGAGCGTGAGGATCTCGCAGCCCTCGTCGTGAGTGCCGAACCCGCCGGGAAACAGCGCGAACGCCTGGGTCTCCTTCGCAAAGCTCAGCTTGCGGGCAAAAAAATAGTTGAAGTTGATCAGCTTCGGGTCGCCGTCGATCGTGTCGTTCGGCTGCTGCTCGAACGGCAGCCGGATGTTCAGGCCGAAGCTCTTCTCCGCGCCAGCCCCCTTCTGCGCTGCGCCCATGATCCCGACCCCGCCGCCGGTGATCACCATGAACCCCCGCTCGACCATCTTCCGAGCAAACAGCCGGGCAAGCTTGAATTCCTCCGCCTCCGGCCGGGTGCGCGCACTCCCGAAAATTGCAATCTTTGGGACCCCCCGGTAGCGGGAAAAAACGCGCGACGCATAGCGCATTTCGCGAAGCGAGCGGCTCATCAGCTTGAGTTCGGCGACATCCGCCCGGTCGCGGCCGAGGTTCAGTGCCGTCTCGATGATGTCGCCGATGAGCTCGGCGGGCTTTCCGTCGGCGACCTCGGCGACCTCGGCGACCAGCGAGCGGATGCGTTGATCGGTTGTCATTCAGGCGACAGGGTATCGAAAAACCTGAGCCGTTCCAAATGGAAATTAAATGCCTGACTTTTTGCGGACGCGACTTTCAAATGGCGTCAGTCGGGCAGCACGTCATAACAAAATGATCCGAATCAACTACCAGCCGGCTGGCACGCCGCCGGCGACGCTCATCCCGCGCGAGGGCTCGAAGCCTCGCGCCGAGATCCGCCTGATTCAATACGATGCGGATACGATCTTTGAGGGGGGATTTACGACGTTCCGCGAGCTGGCCACCCGGCTGGATCCGGCAAAGGTGAACTGGATCAACATTGACGGCCTGGGCGACGTCGGACTCCTGCGCGAGATTGCCGAGCACTTCAAGGTCCACCCGCTCGCGATCGAGGACGTGCTCAACACCGCGCAGCGGCCGAAGATCGAGTATTTTGCGGACCATTTTTTCATTGTCAGCGAGATGGTGTATTTCGACGATGGTGGTCGGCTGACTTTCGAGCAGTTGAGCCTTTTTCTCGGGCACCATTTTGTGCTCACGTTTCAGGAGGAATGCGGCGACGCCTTCGATCCCGTGCGGGCCCGGCTTCGCGGCGGGCGCGGATACGCGCGCAAGATGGGAGCAGACTACCTCGCCTACGCGCTGCTAGACGCGACGGTGGACCAGGTATTTCCGGTGCTGGAGAGCGTCGGTAACTCGATCGAGACGGTCGAGGAAGAGCTGCTCGACAAGCCCTCGAAGTCGTCCCTCAAAAAGCTCTACGAGGCAAAGCGTCTCCTCCTGTTCCTGCGGCGCGCATCGTGGCCGCAGCGGGAGATTTTCAACTCGCTCATCCGGGACGACACCGGGCTGATCGGGAAGGAGACGCAGATCTTCCTGCGCGACTGCTACGATCATACGGTCCAGATCATCGACATCATCGAGAGCTACCGCGACCTCACCGCCGGCCTGATGGACCTCTACCTTTCGAGCCTGGGGTTCCGCACGAACGAAATCATGCGGGTCCTCACGATCGTCTCGGTCCTCTTCATCCCGCTGACGTTCATCGCGGGGGTTTACGGGATGAATTTTGATCGCAGCCAGCCGCTGAACATGCCCGAGCTGGGTTGGCCGTTCGGCTACCTGTTTTTTTGGGCCTTCATCCTTTCCACCGTCACCGCGATGCTCCTGTTCTTTCGAAGGAAGAAGTGGATCTGAAGCGGACTACGCCGACACGCCCAGTTTGCCCGGCGCGAGTGCCCGCAGTTTTTCGACGACTTCGGGGAGGATTTTACAAATGCGATGGAGGTCGGACGCCGAGTTGAAGCGTCCGAACGAGAACCTAAGGCTCGCGCGGGCGCGTTCGTTCGACAGCCCCATCGCCTTGAGAACATGCGAGGGATGCACCAAGCCGCTGGTGCAGGCGGAGCCGGCCGAGCAACAAATCCCGTCGGCATCGAGGAGGATCAGTGCCCCCTCGCTTTCGATCCCCTCGAACGAGAGGTTCGTGGTGTTGGGAAGCCGGAGCGTGCGGTCGCCGTTCACGGTGGTTCCCGGAACGCTCTCGAGAAGAAAGTCCTCAAACGCATCCCGCCACTCCATGATCTGGCGGCTGCCGAGGTGGTCGACCGCAATCTCTGCAGCCGCGCCGAGGCCGACGATGGATGTCACATTTTGCGTCCCGCCCCGCCGCCCGGCCTCCTGGCTTCCGCGCAGAAACGGGGTCATCCGCGCGCGGCGGTTCACGTAGAGCGCGGCGACGCCCTTCGGGGCATGCAGCTTGTGACCGGACATCGAGAGAAAGTGGATGCCCTCGTCACCGAGCGAAAGAGGGAGCTTGCCGAACGCCTGGACCGCATCCACATGCAGAAATGCGTTTTTCTTTTGCACGATCGCCGCGATTTCATGGATCGGAAAAAGCACGCCTGTCTCGTTGTTTGCCCAGAGGAGGGTGACAAGCGCGGTGTCCTTTCGAATCGCCGCCTCGAGGCGCAGCGGATCGAGCAGCCCGGCGGAATCCACCGGCAGCCAGGTGATCTCGTATCCGCGCTGCGCCAGATGCTCGCACAGCTTAATCGTGGCCGAATGCTCGACCGCCGTCGTCACGATATGCCGCTTATCAGGATCTGCGGCAAGAGCGGCTTGGACGGCGGTGTTGATGGATTCCGTGCCGCAGCTTGTGAAAACGATCTCGTCCTCCCGGCATCCTGCCAGTCTGGCGACCTGCGCACGGGCGGTCTCCAGTGCCGCCGCCGCCGCTCGTCCGAGCCCGTAGGAACTCGACGGATTTCCGTAACCTTCGTCCCCAAGCCACGGCAGCATGGCTTCCAATACCTCCGGCGCGACACGGGTGGTCGCGTTGTTATCCAAATAAATGCTCATGTCGGACAAGGCCTCTATCCATTTTTCGCCGCCGCATCAACCCCTCGAAAGCGGAAGGAAGCCGTCCAGAAACATCATAAGACAAGATTCGTGGGGATTTTGCCGCCGGCCAAGGCGTGACGCGAGAGCATAAGCATGGAAAAAGGCTAATACTAATGATGAGAACCGGGTTGGCCGAGCATGGGGCCCCGTGTTGGGGTAGCATGTCCGGGGGTCGAAAATAATTGCCGGGGCGCGAACGCAAGATCGCAGTTGGGTCGCCGCTGGCAGGTCTCAGGTCGATGCTGGAGAGGAAGGGTGCCCGGGAGCAGGCTCTGCAGCCTTGGCCACAACGTAAGCTTTGGCGTCAGTCAAATCAATGTGGAGGCCCTCCTCCTCGGCAATTTCCAAAATGTCGATCAGAAGGTTTTCGACTTTGCAGAGTTCCTCAAGCACGGATTCGGCGTCCTCGATCGCTGCGGAAAAATCCTTGGCTGCGTGGCGCATGTGGTTGTCGCCCTGGTTGGCGGGGTGATCTTCGAGGTCATCCTCCTCGTCCTCTTCGTCGTCCTCTTCGTCGTCTTCCACCTCATCAACTTCACCGTCGAGATCGAGGGCCTCGACGTCCTTCGGAGCGTCCGCCAAGATTTCTTCAGAATTGAGGAGAATTTCCTCCTCTTCGTCCGCCTTGGCCCAATCGGCGAATCCTTGCTGGCAATCTTCCAGAGCGACATCGAACATCTGCATGGCATGGAGGCAGTCCTCCTTGGCATGAGCGACGTCCTCAGACGCGTGGGACAGATCGCGGGCTGCGTGCCGATAGGACTTGATGGCGCGCGCCAGACGCTTCTGGATTTTTTTTGAGTCGGGGTTTTGAACGAGGTAGTCGGAAAGCGTGATGGTTATCATATGTGGTGTTGAGGCTTCCTTTTCCACCATCCTGGCTCAAGAAGCAAGAATATGGCGAAATTGTCACATTTTCAGTCGGGCGGGGACCCCCCATAAGCATTAACCTATTTAGTCGCCGCGCAGAAATAACATGATACAATCTGCTGGTTCCTTTTCCGCCAT
>DYRS01000210.1 GCA_020718585.1 Chthoniobacter flavus | reverse complement strand
AAAAAACGATTGACCATTGCCTATCCATCCCGTAATTTTCTTAGTAAATGGATAAGAACGGCGAGAAATTGGACGCTCTTGCAGGGCGGGACGAAATCTTGAAACTCGAAGCGGTGACCCGGACTTTCCGCAACGGGGAGGTCGAGACAAAAGTCCTGCGCGGTATCGACTTCGCTCTTTACGAGAAGGATTTCACGGTGATCCTCGGCGCATCGGGTTCTGGGAAATCGACGCTCCTCAATTTGATCGGCGGTATCGACCGGGCTTCATCGGGGAAGGTTTTATTTGCGGGGAAAAACCTCGCCGAGGCGAGCGATGCGGAATTGACGCTTTTCCGCCGTGACCATGTCGGGTTTGTTTTTCAGTTTTATAATCTGGTTCCGACGCTTTCCGCTGTGGAAAATGTCGAGGTCGCGACGCAAATTTGCGACGACCCGCTCGACCCGCTCGAAGCTCTCAAACTCGTGGGTCTCGAAGACCGCGCTCACCATTTCCCTTCCCAAATGTCGGGCGGCCAGCAGCAGCGTGTGTCCATAGCACGGGCACTCGCCAAGAAGCCGAAACTCCTGCTCTGCGACGAACCGACGGGCGCGCTCGACAAAGAGACTAGCGTGATGGTGCTCGATCTTTTTGCGCGCCTCAACCGCGAGCTGGGCGCAACTTTGTTGATGATTACGCACGCGCCGCCGATCGCGCAGATGGCGCACCGGGTCGTGCGGATCAGCGATGGCGTGGTCGCCGAGGACCGCAGGAACGAACGCAGGTTGCAGGCTTCCGAGCTGCAGTGGTAGAACGCTGGGGCGATGCCGAATTCCTCGCATATTCTCGATACGAAGCTCCGCAGAGATTTGTGGCGGAACAAAGGACTCCTGCTGGCGGTCATCTCGATCATTGCGCTCGGGGCGGGAACCCTCGTTGGCATTGTGAGCACCTACTTCAATCTCATCGAGGCGAGAGACTCCTTCTACCGCCGCTGCAACATGGCGGATTTCTGGGTGGACTTGCGCCGCGCGCCCGATACGCTCCTGCCCCGATTGGCGGATTTGCCCGGCATTTCCCGCCTGTCTTCCCGCATCAGCAAGCAAGTCATCATCGATATGCCCGGCGTGCGCGAGCCTCTGGGAGGCCTCGTGCTTTCGCTATCCGAGGATATTGCCGGCGCGGTCAACAGCGTCGTCCTTCGTTCCGGCGCATGGTTTTCCGGAAAAAATGCGGACGAAGTTTTGGTGACTGAGAAGTTTGCGGAAGCTCGGGGGCTGGTTCCCGGGGATGCGGTGCATCTTCTGGCGGGCGGCGGACGAAAAAAATTCCGGATCGTCGGCACGGTGATCGCTGCAGAATTTATCTATCTCGTGCCCCCGGGTGCGATCGCGGACTTGCCGGGAAATTACGCTGTATTCTACATGCCGCAGCGGGTGGCAGCAGAGACTTTTGGCATGGAAGGTGCCTTCAACCAAGTGACGGGCAACTTTGACGGGATCGGGAAGGCGGCACCCGAAGCCGTCCTCGCCGCGATCGAGTGCGAGTTGGATTCCGCCGGGGTCATCGCCTCCTACACCCGGGAGTTGCAGTTCTCGAATATGACGCTATCGAGCGACCTTGCGGGCTTGCAGACGATGGCGTTCATGCTGCCGAGCATCTTTTTCGGGGTCGCAGCTCTCGTCCTCAATGTCTTGATGCTTCGACTCGCCGAGCAGCAGCGCACGACTATCGGCACGCTCAAAGCGCTGGGTTACGACAACGCCTCGCTTTTCCGGCACTTCACTTTATTTGGGGGGGCGGCGGGCTTGCTGGGCGGGCTCGCGGGTTTGGCACTCGGGCGTTGGATCATGGTTTTCTTCACCGAGTCCTATGCGCAGTTTTATGTTTTTCCCGATGTGCCAGAAACCTTCTATCTCTGGCTCAACCTTTTCGGCGCATTGGCTGCGGTAGCAGTGGCGGTCGTTGGCAGCGTGCGAGGGGTCGGTAAGGTGACCGCCCTCGAACCCGCAGAAGCCATGCGCCCGCCCGCCCCGTCGGTCTCCGGCGCGATCCTGTTGGAAAAACTCCCCGCGCTCTGGAAGCGGCTTGATTTTCGTTGGCAGATGGTTCTCCGCTCGGTTTTCCGAAATCGGGGGAGGACGGCGGTTGCGGTCGGCAGCGCAGCACTGGGTTCCTCGATGGTCGTCCTCGCCTTTGGCTCGCTCGATTCGATGAACGAGATGATCCGGTTCCAATTTACCCGGGTGGTCTGCGCGGACTACCGGCTGCAATTTACCGATCCCGTGCCGGAGTCCGCCGCGTATTCCGTGGCATCTTTCCCCGGGGTCTCCTCGCTGGAAGCCGCGCTCGATTTGTCCGGCACCTTCGCCTCCGCAAACGGGAGCAAGCGAGGGAGCATCACGGCGATGTCCCCTGCTTCCCTGCTCACCCGGCTTGTCGGGCAAGGAGGGGAGTCCGTGCAGCTCCCGCCAGGCGGTTTGCTGATGTCCTCGTGGCTGGCGGAAAAACTCGGGGTCGTGGCGGGAGACACGGTGCTATTTACGCCAGTGCGTGGGGTGCGCCGGGTAGTGGCACTGCCGGTTGCCGGGCTCATCGACAGCCTTTTCGGAATGCCGGTCTATGCCGACCGCAGGTGGCTTGCCGAGACACTTGGCAGCGGCGACGCAATCACGCGGATCGAAATGCGCGGGGCGACCGATGCGGCATCCCGAGACGCGCTGTTTCGTGCGGTGAAGCAAATGCCGCGTCTCGAGGCACTCGGACAAATCGCGCAAGACCGGGATGCTATCCAAACGCAGATCAACTCCGCGCTCGGCGGCATGGCGGCTTCCCTCATTTTCTTTGCCGCGATCATTTATTTCGGGTCGATCCTCAACGGTGCGCTGATCTCGATGGCGGAGCGCAAGCGGGAAATCGCGACCTTTCGCGTACTCGGCTACACGCCGTCGGAAACAGGCGCAGTCTTCCTGCGAGAAAACCTGCTCACCACGATTCCCGGCGCACTGCTAGGCATCCCGGTCGGGATGTTTTTGAACCTCGGGATGTGCGCACAATACGCGAACGACTCCTTCCGCGTCCCCGCCTATTTATCTCCGGTCTCGATGGTGCTGACGCTTTTCCTTTCTTTGCTCTTCGCGCTTGGCGCGCATGCTGTTATCCACCTCCTCATCCTCCGCCTACAATGGCAGGAAGCTCTCAGCATGAAAGAATCCTGAATCCGTGAGATAAATGCAAAGAAGATATGCAAGGCATTGGAGCGAAAGGG
>DYRS01000209.1 GCA_020718585.1 Chthoniobacter flavus | reverse complement strand
GCCATTCTCGCCTGACCCCTAGTTCCACGTTCAGCCGACAACTTTGGCGCGCAGTTTTTTCGTTTCGCCGCGGCGGCGTTTTCCTTCGACGAGGACGGCCTTCGTTCCGCGCGAGCGTTTCGCTTTCCGGCGGCGGTTGCGGGCGGCTTCGGCCAGGGATACGAGCTTTTTTTCACGTGCGGCGGCGGCGAGTTTATCGGCGAGCCGGTCTCGGGCGATCGCGCGGTTCCGGCCCTGCGAGCGCGAGTCGGAAACGGTGACCGAGATCCCGGACGCGAGGTGGCGGAGCGTGACAGCGGTCGAGACCTTGTTGACATGCTGGCCGCCGGGGCCGCCCGAGCGCGAAAAAACTTCCTCGATCCCATCGTCGGTATCCATCCGGACAATTTTCACGCGGAGTTTGAATTTTCGCAAGTCCTGTGGTGGAATGCCGTCATGGAATTCCGAACATCCCCGACCGCGTGTGGCGCGCTCGACGAAATCTCGTCCGGCGGCCTGACCGTGGGGATCCTTCGCAAGGGTGCCGAGCCGGTGAGCCTGCGATGCGGCGGGATCGGGTACCTGCACCGCGACGGCGAGCTTGTGCCCCCCGCAACGGGCTGGGCGAACCATGCGACACTGATGGGGTATTTCCTCCACCGCTTGCTGGACGGTCGCTCGCTCTACCGGGGGAAGCCGGTCTGCGGGGGAACGCACGGGTTTTTGAGGCACTTTGATTTCGACGAGCCGCAACGGCTTGTCGACGGGCTGGTTTACCGGGTGGCGTCCGACCGCGTGCCCGCCGACGCGTATCCCCTGCGGGTCGCGCTCGACCTCTCGTATCGGATCATCGGCGGCGCGCTGCGCGTGGAATTTTGTTTCACGAACGAGGAGCCGGAACTCGTCGCGCACGTCGGCTTCGGGCTGCACCCGGGGTTCGCGGTCTCGCGGGTCGAGGACGCAAAAATCCTGCTGCCACCCGGACGGTATGTCCGGCATTTTGCTCCGGGCAATTTCCTCGACGGGCGCACCGAGGTGCTGGATTTTGCGGGCGGCGAATTCCCGTATCCGAAGTCCGGGCTCAACGGATCGTATCTCCTTGGGATCGAGGGCGTCCCCGACCGGAGGTTTCGGATCGAGGATTCCGGGCGGTCGCTGGAGCTAGATTTCTCCGAGGTTCCGTATGTGACATTTTGGAATGACTCCGACAGCTTTGTCTGCGTCGAGCCGTGCTGGGGGCTGCCCGACAGCAACCCGCAGACCGCATTCGAGAACAAGCCGGGCATCCAGCACGTTCCCCTGCTCGGTCAACTCCGCCGGGGATTTTCCATCAAACCCAATCCATGATCGCAACCGTCATTTCATTTATTGTCCGCCTCGCCGTTCTGGGCGTTTTCGCATTTCTTTTTGTCGTCCTCTACGAGCACGGGCCGGCGGACTACCTTGGGAACCTCACGAAGGAATTCGGCTCGCTGATGTCGGCTGCAAATACCACGATGGCACCCGTCCCGCTGCCCGCCGGTTCGGGCAAGTAGCCCGTTCGGCATCCGCATGCGGCCTGTGATCGCAGAGCTTCTTGTCACCGGGGCGACTGGATTTGTCGGGCGCAACCTTTTGCTCCGTGTTGCCTCGCTGGGCATCCCAGTGAGTGCTCCGGTGCGGAGTGCCGGGCGGCTGCGCAAGCTTCTCTGCGAGGACGGACTGTCCGCAGATTTTGCGACCCCGCTCCCGGTCGAACCCGGCGGCTGGAGAGCCCCTTCGCACGCTGTGCTCGCGGCCGGCGTGCTCTTTGCAAGAACCCGCGCGGAATATTTTTCCGTCAACGTGGACTGGACGCTTCGCGTCCTCCGCGCGCTTCCTCCCGACTGCCGGGTTGTCATCCTTTCCTCGCAGTCCGCCGGGGGACCGACACCGGTCGGGCGCGATGCAAAAAGCGAGTCCGACCCCGACCTGCCGATCACATGGTATGGAGAGTCGAAGCTGGCGCTGGAAGCCGCCGTCGCTCGCGAATTTCCTGACAGAAGCATCACGATCCTGCGTCCTCCGATGATCCTCGGCGCGCGGGACTCCGCGACCCTCCCTCTCTTCAAAATGGCTCGCGGCAGGCTGCGAACCAAGCCGGGCCTGCGGGAAAAGCACTTCAGCTATCTGGCGGTGGATGATGTTGTGGACGCGATTCTCGCGGCGTTCGCGTGCGGCGGAAGCGGGATCGCCGGGCCGTTTCACATCGCGTCCGACCGACCGACCTCCGACACCGATCTGATCCGCTCGGCGGCCCGTGCGGTCGGCGGCACTGGGGTCACGTTGAGAATTCCGCAGACGCTTGTGCGGATTCTTGCGGCGGCGGTGGATGCGGTTCCCGCCTGGAGAAGTGCCGTCCCAAGCCTCACCCGCGACCGCGCCCGGGAAATCTGGCCCGACCGATGGGTGCTCGACTCTGCCGCATTCCGCACGGTCGCAGGCTGGCAGCCGAAAATCCCGCTCGACCGGGCACTCAGCGAGGCCGGCGACCACTTCCGGGCGGTCGGAAAATTGTAGCTCGCCCGCGCTCGTGTCTGCGGACGAATGTCCGCGAATTTTCTTTTTTGCACCAATCGGAAATGCGCCGATCATGTGGAATTTTTCTGCCTTGCCGTCCGCAACCGCGCGTGCAGACTTCGCACCCTATGGCGAAATCCGAAGAGCAGATTCTGGTGGTGAGGCGGGAACTTTTTGACCGGCTTGGGAGTTTTCAGGGACTTTGTCCGAAGGTGGATCACTACCTGCAAGCCATGCTTCTCAAAGAGAATAATTTTTTCGTCCCCCGCCCGGCGGCCGAGGATGACCCGTCGCTCAAGCAGCTCATCCCGTATGCGGTTTTCCGGCATGGCGGGAAAATCCTGCACTACACGCGGGGCGCGAAGTCCGGCGAAAAGCGGCTGGTCGCCAAAGGTTCGATCGGGATCGGCGGACACATCAACGATACCGACGAGAGCCTGTTTAGCTTCGACCAATCGGCGTATCACAACGCGGTGCGCCGCGAGATCGCCGAGGAGCTTCGCATCTCCGGCGGGTTCGCCGAGCGGGCGGTCGCCCTGCTCAATGACGACTCGACCGAGGTCGGCCGCGTCCACCTCGGGGTCGTCCACCTCGTGGATCTCGAAACCCCGGAGGTGCGGGCTGGCGAAAAAGCGATCGCCGAGCTCGGCTTCGCCACCCGCGACGAACTCCTTGCGCGCCGGGACTCGCTCGAAACATGGTCGCAGATCGTCCTCGACGGACTGCCCGAGCTCGAATAGCCGATAGCG
>DYRS01000208.1 GCA_020718585.1 Chthoniobacter flavus | reverse complement strand
TCCAGCCTTTCATCCAGTATGAGATCCGGCCCGCAGGCACAGGGGCTGTGGCCAACGCGACAATCCTCGGATTCTACACTGGAATCGCATTCTGATATGGCTGCGGTTTTGTTAATAGGCAAAACGATCCTCTGGACAGTTTTTTCATAACTTTCCTTGGCAGCCGGAAACGAGAGCAAGTGAGAGGCGAAGGAGCGGGCGGGATGAGTTATTACCCGAAGGTTTGATACTTCGGTCGGACGGCCTACGCACCCTGCGGGCTGCCGTTCCGGCAGGTCCCTCCGCGAAAAGCTTTGCGAAATCGGCCAGCGAAACCGCCGCCCCCGCAAGCACCGCCTTCTTCAAAAATCTGCGTCTGGGAAAGGCCATCGAAATCCGGTTCGGCGCGCCGCCGGACACTGCAAAAACACTGCTGCCACGCGGAGCCGATTGCAAACGGATTTTTATCGCGGCGCGCGCGCGGGCATGGCAAACATGTCGGGCTCTATGAGCGACAAACAAAAGAACGCGATCTCCCCGCGACGTGACGAGGATTTTCCCGAATGGTATCAGCAGGTGATCCGCGCGGCCGATCTAGCGGAAAACTCGGAAGTCCGCGGGTGCATGGTCATCAAGCCGTGGGGGTATGCGATCTGGGAGCGGATGCAGGCGGAGCTCGACCGGATGTTCAAGGAGACCGGCCACAGGAACGCGTATTTCCCGCTTTTCATCCCGCTCGGCCACCTGGAAAAAGAGGCGGCGCATGTCGAGGGGTTTGCCAAGGAATGCGCAGTGGTGACCCACCACAGGCTGGAGCTGCGCGACGGCAAGCTCGTGCCGACCGGCGAGCTGGCCGAGCCGCTCGTCGTGCGCCCGACGTCGGAGACGATCATCGGAGCGGCCTACGCCCGCTGGGTCAAATCTTGGCGCGACCTCCCGATCCTCCTCAACCAGTGGGCTAACGTCGTCCGCTGGGAGATGCGTCCACGCCTGTTCCTGCGCACCGCAGAGTTCCTCTGGCAGGAGGGGCACACCGCACACGAGACGCGCGCGGAGGCCGAGGAGGAGACGATGAAAATGCTCCGCGTCTATGAAAAGTTTGCGCGCGAATTTTTGGCGATCCCGGTGCTGACCGGTGAGAAGAGCGAGAGCGAGCGGTTCCCCGGCGCGCTGCGCACGTATTGCATCGAGGCGATGGTCCAGGACCGGAAGGCGATCCAGGCGGGGACATCGCATTTCCTCGGGCAGAACTTCTCGAAGGCCGCAGGCATCCAGTTCCAAGGCCGCGACGGCGCGGTCGAGCACGCGTGGACGACGAGCTGGGGGGTCAGCACCCGGCTGGTCGGCACGCTGATCATGGCCCACTCGGACGACGACGGGCTTGTCCTGCCGCCGCGCATCGCGCCGGCCCACGCGGTCGTCATCCCGATCACACCGAAGGAGGATTCCAAGGCGGACGTCCTCGCGGCGGCGGAGGTGCTCGCGACCTCGCTCCGCACGGCGTCGTTCGCCGGGGCACCGGTCGCCGTCGAGGTGGACGCCCGCGATCTCGGCGGCGGGGTCAAGAGCTGGGAGTGGATCAAAAAAGGCGTGCCCGTGCGGATCGAGATCGGCCCGCGCGACCTCGCCCAAGGCACGGCAGCGGTCTCGCGCCGCGACCGCCCGCACAGGGATAAAGAATTTTTGCCGGTCGCCGACATCCCCGGCCGGATCCCAGAAATCCTGAAAGAAATCCAGTCCGGGCTCGCCGCCCGCGCGGTCGCATTCCGCACCGACCACCTCCGCACGATGGATTCGAAAGAGCAATTTTACGAGTTTTTCACTCCCAAGAATTCCGCGAAGCCGGAGATCCACGGCGGGTTTGCGCTCGCCCACTGGGACGGCTCCGCAGGGGTCGAGGAGAAGATCAAGAACGACCTGAAGGTGACGATCCGCTGCATTCCGTTCGACGAATCCCCCGAGCCCGGCACCTGCCCGTTCAGCGGCGGTCCGAGCCGCCAGCGGGTGGTCTGGGCAAAATCCTACTGAGCGGATGCGCAATCTCCTGCGATTTCTGGCATTTGTCCTGCTGGCCGTGCTCGCAGTCGCCGGGGTTTTTGTCTGGAAATCCTGCACGTCGGCCGGATCCGACTCCCGCAGCTCCTCGCCAATTCTCGTCGGGATTGATCGCGAATTCACTTCGCTCGTCGGCCGCGTCCTCCCATCGGTCGTAAGCATCAACGCGACCCCGGCCAGCCCGACCGACCCGCAGGCAGCCCTCCTCCAGCGGCTCCTCGGATCAGAATCCGCAAAGCAGCCACAGCTCGGCTCGGGCGCGATCGTCTCCGCCGACGGCCACATCGTCACAAACTGGCACGTCGTCGCCAACGCGGGCGCCGTCGAGGTCAGCCTCAACGACGGACGCTCGCTCCCCGCCGCCTTCGTCGGTGCCGACGAGTTGACCGACGTCGCCGTGCTCAAAATCGAAGCGACCGGGCTCCCTGCGATCGGGTTCGGCAACTCGGACGACGTCCGGATCGGCCAGACCGTGGTCGCGGTCGGCAATCCGTTCGGACTCCAGGGCACGGTCACCACCGGAATCGTCAGCGGCAAGGGACGGATGATGAGCGAGGCCACGACCGAGTTCTTCCAGACCGACGCCCCGATCAACCCCGGCAGCTCTGGCGGTCCGCTCGTGGATGTTGATGGGAAAATCGTCGCCCTCAACAACGCGCTCGTCCAACACACCGCAGGGATCGGGTTCGCAATCCCCTCGAATGCCGTCCGAAAAATTTTTGAAAACATCCGCGACCACGGCCGTGTCCTCCGCCCGTGGTTCGGGGTTGTCATGCTTCCGATCTCGCAGCCGCTCGCCGACCGCCTCGGTCTCCTCGACCTCAACGGCGCGCTCGTCCAGGCGACGCTCGACAACTCGCCCGCCGCACGCGCCGGCATCCTCCCCGGCGATGTCATCCTCACCTACAACGGACGCCGGATCGCCGAGTGGAAGGATCTCCGGAACCGGGTCGCCGAGACCGAACCCGGACACGAGGTCGCGCTCGGGATCGTACGGGGTGGAAAAAATCTCACCCTCCGCGCGAAAATCGAAAAACTCGATCCCCCGAAATAACCCGCCGTTGGGATGACGGATTTCTGTAGCCGTTCACGGGGTGTATGCCCGGGTTGCGCTCCGATCTTGCGTTTTCCTTTTTGCCTTTGTTGGTGTTTGGGGCGCGTGATGTCCGACGATGGCGACTTGCTGGAGTTGGTTGTCAAAGTCAAAGGGGTCAGTTCTTTCATATTGACATAGTGAGCTTTTTCACAAGCTTT
>DYRS01000207.1 GCA_020718585.1 Chthoniobacter flavus | reverse complement strand
TCCTCGGTCGGCGACTTTTTCGCTTCAGCCGCTCAAGTCCGACAGGCTGCTAGGGAAATAGGATCGCCCTCGCCGAGTGACAGCCCCTGAACCGGGTGAGTTGTTTGGTAAATGCAATCTATCGTCGCCTTCCCCAAATTGACCCCAGATTTCCGATTTTTTCCTCGTCCCGCTGCTCCCTCTCGTTAAACAAAGCCAAGCCTGCGACGAGGTCAGGAAGTTGCGATATGATCGGACGGAGATTGTGCTGAGTCCGGACCAAGGAGATGCGATGCCTGTTGCCGAAATCCCTGTTGACCAGCGGGTCATCGATATCGATTCGCGCCGTTTCGCCTCGCTGGAGAAGGCGCTGGTCGAGCTGATCACCAACAGCGACGACAGCTACCTCCGCCTCGGCGAGGACGGCGGGGAGATCCTGGTGCAGTACGAGCGGCACCAGTCCGGCGCGGTGCTGAAGGTGACCGACCGGGCGGAGGGCATGTCCCACCCGCAGGCCTGTCGCATCCTCAACTACGGCGGGGCGCACAGCCGCCTGGCGACCGGCGAGGGCGGTGGCCGGGGCTATTTTGGCCGCGGACTGAAGCAGGCGATCTTCGGCCTCGGCTATGGCTGGATCGAGACCATCCGTGACGGGCGGCACGCCCGCATCGAGCTGTTCCGCGCCGAGAATGGCGGCTACCTCTACGACGACGGCCAGGGGGATCGGCTGGTCGAGGAGGCCGATCGCGAGCGGCTCGGCATCCCCGGCAACGGCACGCGGGTGACCATCGTCGTCGACAACCCGCATGCGAGCATCTCCCAGTTCCATTCCCTGCAGCACGCGCTCGCCGACAACATCTACCTGCGCGAGGTGCTCGGTCGCCGCGAGGTGGTGCTGCAGGAGATGCATGAGAGCCGGGCGGACGGCCGCCGCTTCGAGGTGCGCCACGAGGAGCCGGCGGCGACGGTGGTGCTGGGGCCGGAGCAGGCCGGCGGCTTCGTTCACGAGGGGCGGCGCTATCCCTTCACCCTCACCCTCAAGCGCGCCCTGGGCGCCGAGCTGACCCTGCGGGGGGACGCGCGGACCAACGGGCTGGTGGTGATCTCCGGCGAGGCCGTGCTCGACTGCCAGCTGTTCGAGTTCGAGAACAAGGTGGGCACGGAATACCTGTTCGGCAGCGTGCGCTGTCCGGCGCTGCTCGAAAAGCTCGGCCAGGGCGAGGCCATCATCAGCGACGACCGCGAGGGACTGAACCTGCGCAACGGCTTCGTGGCCGCGTTTTCACGCGCCGTGAGCGAGCTGATCGCCCCCTGCGTGCAGGCCGAACTGGACAGGCTCCGGCACCTGGAGCACGCCACGACCTCCGGGCGCACCAGTCAGATGATCGATCAGCTGCTGCTGCACATGAGCCAGGTGGCGATCCACGATCTCGGGATCACGCTCGGCCCGGACGAGGGCCGTGCGGAGGCGGCTGCCGAGATCGACCCGCAGGACACCCTGCGTTTCTCCACGCCCTTCTACTATCGCCGGACGGGGCATCCCTTCCATGTGACCCTGCTCGTCGATCCGGCGCGGGTGGAGGCCGACGCGGTGCTGAAATTCGGCTATGTCCTTCCCGAGTCCATGCGCATCGAACCGGCCATGACGGAGATCCCGCTGAGCGGGCTCGATGAGGGGCACCGCCTGACCTGGACCGTCGTGGGGGAACGGTCGGGCGCGCATGGCGAAATCTCCGTCACGGTGGGGCCGTACCTGGCCTTGTGCGAAGTGGCCGTTGCCGACCAGGCCTCCGCGCACCATCATCCCGCCGGGGCGGCGGCGCACGCCGCGCGGCGGCGGCAGCACGACCATGGCGTCATCCTGTTCTCGGGCTATGACTTCCGCGCGCTGGACAACGAGGTGGACCGGGCGGTGTACAGCCCGGCGGAGAGGATGGTCATCATCAACACGATGGCGCCGACGGTGCAGCTGTACGTGGACGGGCGCGGCCATTTCCGCGATTCCGCCCGAATGCTGCTGGCGGAGCTGTTCATGGATGTGATCGCCGACGAGCTGGCGCGGCGCATGGTGGCGAGGTCGGCCCGCCCGTGGAGCGAGGCGGCCCATCAGGCCGCCAAGCGCGAGATCATCCACCGCTACGGCAGCGATATCCACCGTTCGTTCCTCAGCGCATGACAGCCGGACGGGTAGCCTGTCGGACTTGAGCGGCTGTAGCGAAAAAGTCGCCGACCGAGAACAGCAATGACGATTTTTTGGCAATAGCAGGGACTATTGGCTAAAAAATCGGTGAAATATGCACCGGTCTGAGCAACGCCGCCGGGAGCGGCGTTGGGTCACGCAGCGACACCCGGAGGGCGGAATCCAGGGACGGATTTTGCAAGCTATTGCAGCCAGTTCGCGTCGAGTCCGACGGCTGCTAGCCCCGCGTAAAGCTGACTGTATTTTTTCCGCTTGCGTGGCTGTGGCGGCGCTCAAGCGTGATAAAGCTGTAAGCAGCACTATTAGCGCCATCCGCCGGATGGTGCTCTTCGTGGATCACACCCCAGTCACGCCGATCATAGGCCGGAAAATGCGCGTCACCCTCAAATGTGCCATGCACCAGAGTGAGGTACATGCGATCTACACGCGGCAGGCTTTGGAAATAAATGTCCGCACCACCGACAATCATGACTTCTTCTACACCCATGCCAGAAGCCGCATCTTTACCCACCTCAAGAGCATCGCTGAGGGTGTGGGTCAAAATCACCTCGTCATGCAACTTCACGCCTGTATCACGGCTGAGCACAATAGTAGTTCGCCCAGGCAATGGCCGCCCAATGGATTCATAGGTTTTGCGCCCCATGATGATCGGCTTGCCGAGGGTGAGTGCCTTGAAATGCTTCAAGTCCGCTGGCAAATGCCACGGCAGGGTGTTGTTTGTGCCGATGAGATGTTGCCGATCCATTGCGGCGATAATGGCGTAGCGCATCTTGGATTATTCCGTAGGCGGGTTGCTCGGGAAACGGGATGAGGAGAATTTCAGCACCAGTACGGCAAGAGTAAGCATCAGTATCGCACCAGTGAAAGATAGAATGACAAGGTTGCTCATCTCTTTGACATCGACCACAAGGATACGGGTGAGCGCGGTAATGGCAATGTAGATAAGGTAACGCACTGGCAAACGATGAGTGCGGAAATAGATGCCCACCATGGCAAGAATTTCGAGGTAGATAAACAGCAACAAGATGTCTTTGAGCGTGGGCGCGGCAGCTCCGGAAAAAATATGGGTAAATTCGCCAAAGGCCGACCAGACGGTGGCGATGGCGATCACA
>DYRS01000206.1 GCA_020718585.1 Chthoniobacter flavus | reverse complement strand
CTTTCTCTGAGCCGCTCAGCGGCTCAGCAGATTTCTATCTTCCGGAACCGCTGCACCTTGGGCGGGATCGTTCTCAAGAAAAACCCGACAGGCATGATATATAATCTGCGCAAATCTGCGGATCAATCCACCTTAACATTTCAGCGTCATAAATTTCGTTTGCGCACTGCGTGGGGGAGCGTTAGCTTTCCGCCACTATGATGAAAAAAATCCTTCTCCTTGCCGCGCTCGCCGCAGCCGTTCCCACACTTGCCTTCGGATCGCTCGACGATCTCTTCGGCACGTCGCTTGTGGACTCGGCCGGGAAACCTGTCGAAACCTCGACCCTTGATGGCAAGATTGTCGGCATCTATTTTTCCGCCCACTGGTGCCCGCCGTGCCGCACGTTTTCTCCCGAGCTCGTCAAATTCCGCAACGACAACAAGAGCTCGTTCGAGGTCGTCTTTGTCAGTTCGGACCGCACCGAGGAGGCCCAGCTTGCCTACATGACCGAGCTGAAAATGGAATGGCCTGCGATCCCGTTCTCATCGCCGAAACGCCGCGAGCTCGGACAAAAATACGACGTTTCAGGGATCCCCACGCTCATCATCGTTGATAGCAAGGGCAACCTGATCAGTGCAAACGGCCGCGAGGAGGTCACAGGCAATCCCGCCAACGCTCTCGCCACCTGGAAAAAGTCCGCCAAAAACTGACAGCGACGCTTTTTCCGCACCAAATTTTCCGAAGACAGTCACAGAGACTTGGGCTATGCTCCTTCGTCGTGCCTTGCCAAAGGCCAAAACTCCTGCGCCATCTTGCCACCTTAATTTCTTGACGGCTTCCTAACCCATCGTGCGTTACTTTTTCGTCGGCAGTGTGGCGCGCACCTTTTCCGGCAGGCGGTCGGCGAATTCCGGGCGATAAAACCAGTCCGACCAGTAGCTCCAGCCGGCCTTGGTCATTTCGACGGGCGATTCGATCCAGCCGCCCTTGCCGTCCGGTCGGCAGATCCGGTAGGAATCGTTCCACATTGCGGACGTGCCCTGCGGAACGTAGAGGAAGAGATACGGCTGGTCGCGGTAGATGATGTTTTGGAGTTCCCCAGCCATCGAGATGATCTTCGCCCGGTTGTATTCTTGGCGGATGTCCTCGAGCAGGCGGTTCGCCTCCGGGCTTTTGTAGCCGACGACGTTGAGTTGCTCGGGATTCGTCTGCGACGAGTGCCAGATCTGGAACTGGTCGTAGTCGGCGCCGAGCGACCATCCGAGCACGATCGCGTCGAAGTCGCCCTTGTTGACATGGTTTTTTAGGAAGACCGCCCATTCATAAAGCTCGACCTTCACCTCGACCCCGATCGCCTTCAGGCCGTCCTGCACAAGCGTCGCGATGTCGCGGCGGATCTCGTTTCCGTTGTTCGTGATCAGAGTGAAGGAAAACCTCTTCCCGTCTTTGACCCGGATCCCATCCGGTCCGGGCACCCAGCCGGCCGCGTCGAGGAGCACCTTGGATTTTTCGGGATCATGGATGTAGGGGGTAACGGCGGGGTTGAAAAACCACATCTGGGGGGTAAAGATCCCGGTGCTCTGGATCCCGTGGCCGTAGAGGATGAACTTGACCATCGACGGGATGTCCACCGCGTGGGCGAGTGCCCGGCGGACCCGCTCGTCCTGGAAGAGCGGGCGCTTCAGGTTCCAGCCGATGTAGGTGTAGGAGCTCGACGGAGAGGAAAACACCGTGAACCGCCTGTCCTTCTCAAACGCCGTAACCGCCCACGGCTCGGCGCTCCAGAAATCGACCTGGCGGGTCTCGAACGCGAGCCGGAGCGAAAGCTGGTCGGGAAGAAACCGGAAGACCATCGCGTCGAGCCACGGACCGGGCGCCCAAAAATATCCCGGATTCCTCACGACCCGGATGAATTCGTTTGTCTTCCACTCCCCGAATTTGAACGGTCCGGTGCCGACCGGCGCGCGGTTGAAGTTTTCCGCCCACCAGCTCTGCGGTTTGCCCTCAAGGAGGTGGGCGGGGAGGATGGAAATCATCCAACTGCTCAGCGCCGGCGAATACGGTTTCCGGTAGGTGACCCGCACCGTGCGCAGCCCGGGGGTCTCGACGCTGCGGATCAGGTCGAAATCCGGCTTGCGCGGCGACGCGCTCGCGTCGTCCATGATCGCGCGGTAGGTGAATGCCACGTCGCGCGAGGTGAACGGCGCGCCGTCGTGCCAGCGCACGCGGTCGCGCAGGGTGAAGACAACAAGCGGCTCGGCGAGGAATGCGACCGGTCCGGTCTCGGCGACCTCGCCGCCGCCGCCGTTCGCAGCCAGCCACGACTCGAGCGCGGGCCGCGCGTCCGGAGCCGCAGTCAGCTCGAACGCCGCGCCCGACTCGACCCAGCCGCGCACGACCCGCGCCGCCGGATGCGCCTGCAGGAAGTTTTCCATCGCCGTGCGCGCATTCTCTTTGACCGTCACCCGCAGGGTCACCAACGGCTGGAGAGCATCCTTCGGCAGCCGGTCGAAGATCTGCTGCGAGGCCGCCAGCCCGGGCTCGGTAAACGAGAGCAGGAGGAAATTCCCGTCAATCCGCGCGGCCTCAAGCGTCCAGCCCTCCCACTCCGGCCGCCACGACTCGACGAGCTTCAGTGCCGCCGCCGACGAGGCGGAATCCCGGAAGACGACCGTCGTCGTCTGGCTGATCGTCCACGACTTTGCAAGATCGCCGACGATCTCGAGGTTCTCGTCGTATTTCAGCAGCCCGTTGAAAATCGTCGAGAACACCTGGGCGGACGCGCTGTCCGCCTGCTGGATCGGGTTCAGCGTGCTCGGCTCGCCGAGCACGCCGAGCGACATCTCGTTCTTCTTCGACGTCGCAAGAAATGCCGAATTCAGAAATGCGGCGGCGATCAGGGCGATCAAAAATGCCGGAATGCCGTAGATGAAAAAGCGTGCGACTCGCATAATTTGGAGGGCAAGTTTACCGGATGGCCCGCAATTGGGAAACTGTTCCTCCCGGAAAATTATTCCGGCCGGCGCATCTGAAAAAACTCACACAGGGATCCGCGACCTCTGCCGCGCCCGCACCGATGCGGTGGACGACCATCGCCGCGCACGGGTGCCGCTCAAGGCGCCCTGCTGCGCCACGGATTCCGCTACAGAGATTTCACGTCTGCGCGGGCCTCGGCCTGACTGCAATATCGGTTTTCCCTGCTCGACGCGCCCATGTTCATGATAAACCCCGCCAGCAAATGCCATCCGCTTTTTTCTCGGCGTGGGGAATCCGATCTGATTTGTTCTCGGATTTCAACAGGCAAGGACAGGCAAGGACTGGGCCAAA
>DYRS01000205.1 GCA_020718585.1 Chthoniobacter flavus | reverse complement strand
CAAAATAGCGGCCCTCCGGCCTTCCAACCCCTCCAGTCCGCGAAGTGGGGTTAAATAACTAGGAGACCCTTCCACGCCCCGTCGCAATCGCTCGTCCCGCTCAAAGCAGGAGGCGTGTTTGAATCGAACTACCTCTGCGGGGTCCGCCAGATCAGGCGCACGGCATCAAGCCGGAGCGGAGCTTCGGCGATCCGGGCTTCGAGCGCGCCGATCTGATCCTCGATTGCATCGATTTCCGCGTCGCGGATGTGGGGGTTCGATTTTTTCAAATCGCGCAGACGCTCGGCTTCGAGGGCGAGCGCGGAGCGCATTTTTTGCGAGGCATTTTCGGTGACGAGGGCGGCGCGGGCGGAGGCGAGCCGACGGCAGGCATCGAACATTGCTGGGAGGATTTTGTGTTTGATCCGCGCGTTGTCGAGAATCGGAAAAACCGAGCCGGGCAGGAGGTCGTCGGCCGAGAGGCCGACTTCGCCGGAGACGTCGCGCGATGTCGCGTCCACGACGACCCGCACCGGGGTGGCCGGGAGGAACCGGTCGAGGTGCATCACTGGCGGCGCGACCGGCTCGATGACAAAAACCGTCTCAAGAAAAATCCCCTCTCCGCCCGGCCAGATCGCGAACGACCCGGTCCCGAGAGCCGAGCCGAGCAGGAGGTCAATCGCGCCGCCAACGAGCGGGTGGTCCCATGTGAGAAATTCGATGTCCTCGCGCGCCAGCGCCTTCGTGCGGTCGGCGGTGAGGGCGAGCCCGGACTCGGGCAGCCCGGGGATCGCCTCGGTTGCGAGCGGGCCCGGCTTCGCATGCCATGTCCGCGGCGCGATCTCCTCGGCGCGTACGTCGTAGCGGTCAAACATCCGGAGCAGAAATTCGTCGAGCCCGGAGTCGCGGTCAAACGCCTCGATCTGCGCGATGATTCGCGCGGCGGTTTCCGGGCGGCACGAATTCATGCGAAGCAGGCGGTCCTGCCCGCGCTCGAGCTGTTTGGCAAGGCCCGCATGAAACGTCCGCGCTCGTGCGAGCAGCGCATCGAATCCCTGCTTGTCCGGCTTCTCCAGAAATGCTGCCAGCTCCGCGTCGAACCGGTCCATAACCTCGCGTCCGCCTTCGAGCGGGCTGGCGAACGCGCTCAGCCCCTCGTGATACCAGCGCGCGAGCAGCTCGAGGTGGCTGCCTGCGGGGTAAGGGATATGGATCGCGACTGTTTCCTTGCGCCCGATCCGGTCGAGCCGACCGATCCTCTGTTCCAGAATGTCGGGGTCGGCGGGGAGGTCGAAGAGCACAAGGTGGCGGGCAAATTGGAAGTTCCGACCCTCGCTGCCGATCTCCGAGCAGAGAAGGACCCTCGCCCCGCCTACCTCCGCAAACCATGCTGCGTTGCGGTCACGCTGGATGAGCGTGAGGTCCTCGTGAAAGAGCGCGGTCGCGAGATTTGCACGCGAGCGGAGTGCCGCGTCGAGCGCAAGCACCTTTTCCCGCGTCCGGCAGATCAGAAGAACCTTGTCGTCAGGATTCGCTTGGAGGAACCCGACGAGCCACTCCACGCGCGGGTCGTCGGCGAGCGAATACGAACGCGGGCCATCCGCCCGGTCGGCAGCCCATTCTTTTGCAAGCGGCTTGGCGTGCGGCGCGAGGGGCACGAGACAAACCCGCCGACCGGGAAACCCCTTCAGGGATACCCGCGTGTTCCGGAACACGACGCGGCCCGGACCATGCTGGTCCACCAGCTCGCGGACCAACGCCGCGCGGGCGTCGGAATCTCCGCAGCCCGCTGCCTCCACGCGCGCATCAAGACGTGCCGGATCAGCCCGACAGATCTGCCGCAGGGACTTGCGGTCGCCTGCCGTGAGCGACTTGCCGTCGAGGAGCTTCGCAGCGACTTTTGCGGTCGCCAGATACGAGGTCCGCTCGGCCGCGAACGTTTCGATGTCGTCGTAGCGGTCGGGGTCGAGCAGCCGCAGGCGCGCGAAATGGCCGTCGGCACCAAGCTGGTCGGGCGTCGCGGTGAGCAGGATCAGGCCCGGCGACCGGGCGGCGAGGGATTCGACTGCGGCATATTCCGGGCTCGGCCATCCGGGCGACCATGCGAGATGGTGCGCCTCATCCACCACCACGAGATCCCATCCGGCCTCCACCGCCTGGCTTGCACGGATGCCATCGCCTGCCAAGAGGCCGATCGGGCAGAGGATCACCTGGTCGTCGAGAAACGGATTCGTTCCCGGCTCACCCGCCTCGATGGCCCGGCAGCGCTCCTCGTCAAAAATTGCGACGCGCATCGCGAACCGGCGCAGCAGCTCGACAAACCACTGGTGGACGAGTGCCTCGGGAACAAGGATCAGGATCCGCCCGGCCCGCCCGCTGCGGAACAGGCGGTGGACGACCAGGCATGCCTCGATGGTTTTTCCAAGGCCGACCTCGTCGGCCAGCAGCACGCGCGGGGAAACCCGCGAGGCGACATCGTGCGCGATTGAGAGCTGATGCGGGATCAGCGAGATCCGCCCGCCGACAAACCCCCGCGCCGGGGCGTGCCGGATCTGATGCCGCCTCCGCAGGCACTCGATGCGAAGGTCAAAATCCTCCGCACTGTCCACCTGCCCGGCCAGCAGGCGCTCCTCCGGACGGCTGAAGCTCAGCGTGTCCGAGAGATCGGTCTCGGGGATTTCACGCCCGCCCGCGATGTAAACAAGCAGTCCTCCGCCGGTCGTGCCTTCCACCCGCTCGACCGTGAGCGACTCGCCGGTGTGGATGCGGATCGCATCGCCCGCGTGGAACTCGACGCGCTTCAGCGGCGCCGACTCCGACGCGTATTGCCGGAGCGTGTTGCTCGCTCGAAAAAACACCGAGACCCGTCCGGGGGCGGTCTCCAGGACAACCCCCACGCCGAGCTCGGGCTCTGACCCGCTGATCCAGCGCTGGCCTTGGTGAAATGTCTTCACTAGTTCGGGCGGACCACGAAACCGCCGGTGCTTGGGCTATTTCTTTTTTGCTCCGGCCGCCTGCTTCGAGGCGGTGAGCTGCTGCTTCTTCTGATTCGAGCTGTTGTTTTTCGACTGCTTCTGCGCCGCCTTTTTGTTGACGGACTTCGGTGATTTATCGCCCATGGTTTTCTCTCTTTCTTCAGATGGTTTTTGTGAGCCGGGAGGAATGGTTCCGCCCGCACGCATTCAATCTGACAGACCTGCCCGCATGGGGAATAAAAAAGATGCGGCATGGCATCCCCCCAATCATTACGATCTCTGAATTTTGGCCGCCCATTATGGTCGCCGTGAGTTTCGCTGGGTCGCCGAGCTGGTTTCAGCCCGCCAAGCGGCGAAGTTTTATCCGCGATAAAGCGAGGTGATCAGTTTGGAACCAGATCCAGATCGGGTTCTTTGG
>DYRS01000204.1 GCA_020718585.1 Chthoniobacter flavus | reverse complement strand
TCTCCGCAAAGGCAAAGGAAGACGCAGCAGCGAGAATCAAAACCGCCGCCGCCGGGCCGGAAATCGCCCGGCAGCGGGATTTGAACGGAAGCATGGAGGGGTATTATTTAAAGGATGGTGCGCTTGCGGGCCGCAAAGGCCGCGATAGCCAATCCCATGCCCAGGAGAGCGACGGAAGACGGCTCGGGAACCGTCGTGATAACGAGGTTGTCGTAAATCCCGTTCCCGCCACCATCCGGGCCGTTCCTGATGAAGCCGACTTCATCCATACGTCCCTGAACCTCAACACTGATCGCTTTGTCAAAGGTGTAGTTGAAATTGGTGATCCCGTCTGTGAGCGCCACGACATAATGATAGTTGTTGGGACTATTGGTCGTGACCGAAACGCTTATATCGTAGAGAATGCCGGTGGTGGGAGTGAACCCCATGTTATCGCCCCAAGTAATGTTTCCGTAACCTTCCACTTGGTGCCAATCCCAGCGATTGGCGGGACCCGCAGTATTCCCGGGGCAGTTGGCGGAAAGTGCGGCTGAAGACGGAAAGTTCCGGGATGATCGGTTTTGTCGATCATTTCATCGATTCCGCAAATAGACGCCTGTGCCCGGCGATGTTAGCTTCGTCGGAGAGATGACACACGCCCAGAAGGAATCAACACCACCCCGACTGAGAGCGGTCCCGGAGGTTGGCGGGAGCTGCGACACCTTGGACTGGACATCCTTCGAGGGCCGGGCCGACGCCGGAGCACCACGATGAGGAAGCCCACCCCGCTCAAGCTCGGCGTGATCGGTGCCGGACGCCGAAGCCTGTTGGCTATTATGGCTCATCAACCGCAGGAAGGGACGGAGATCGTCGCCGTCTGCGACCCGTCCCCTGCCGCGAGGGCGGATTTCGCGGAAAAAACCGGCGCGCACCTCCGTGAGTATTCCGACCACTGCGGGTTGCTCGAAGATCCGGAGATCGCCGCAGTCTTTGTGTTTTCCCCCGACCACCTCCATGCCGCGCACGCGTCGGAAGCCCTCGAGGCGGGAAAGGCGGTCTATCTCGAAAAACCGATGGCGATCGATCCCGAAGGCTGCGACCGGATTCTTCGTGCGGCCGAAAAATCGGGGAAGCTTCTTTTTCTGGGACACAACATGCGCCATTTCCCGGTCATTCAGAAAATGAAGGAACTCGTGGACTCGGGCATCATCGGGGCAGTGAAGGCGGTCTGGTGTCGGCATTTTATTTCTTACGGGGGCGACGCCTACTTCCGGGACTGGCATGCCGACAGAACCCGCACCACCGGCCTTCTGCTCCAGAAAGGCTCGCACGATATCGACATCATTCACTGGCTGGCCTCATCGGCCACGGCACGGGTATCCGCCATGGGAAAACTGGCCGTTTACGGCAGCCTCCCCCGCCGGACGGATGGCGGTGGAAACGCGGAATGGTCCTTGGAAAATTGGCCGCCAACCGCCTTGCGGGACCTGAACCCCACGATCGACGTCGAAGATCTCAGCATGGTCCTCATGGAACTCGAAAGTGGCGCGCTGGCATCCTACCAGCAATGCCATTTCACGCCCGATTCCTGGCGGAACTACACGGTCATCGGCACGCAAGGCCGCGTGGAAAACCTGGGCGACCTCCCGGGCAATGCCTCCGTGCGCCTCTGGACCCGGAGGACCGACGCATTTTCTCCTCCCGATCAGGAATATGTGATCCCCGGCTCAGCGGGCGGCCATGGAGGCGCGGATCAGCCCATCATCGCGGAATTCCTCGAATGCCTCCGCTCCGGGAAGGCGCCGGGAATCTCTCCGCTCGCGGCGCGACAGGCGGTTGCGACCGGATACTGGGCCACCGAATCCCTGCGCCTGGGCGGACAGCCGATGCCAGTCATGCCTTTTCAGCTATGAACCAACCCAACTCACACACCACAACTTCCTCTCCGGAAATCCACGTCGGCCTCATCGGCTGCGGTGCCCGCATGCGAAGCGTCATGCAGCCCCCGCCCGGCATCCGGGTCACCGCCATTTCCGATCCCCATCCCGATTCCGTGGCGGCGGCCCGCGCCCAATACGGAGACGGACTGGTTGTCCACCGGGATTTCCGTGCGCTTCTCGACGACGAGGCCATCTCATGGATCGGAATCGGATCTTGGAACTCCCGGCACGCGGAGCACGCCGTTGCCGCTCTGGAAGCCGGAAAGAACGTCTTCTGCGAAAAACCACTCGCCACCAACCTCGCAGACGGCCTCCGGGTGCGCGATGCGGTGCGTGCGGCGCGCGGGAAGTTTTTCTTCGGGCTCGTGCTGCGTTACGCCCCGATCTACCGGAAGGTCAAAGAAATCCTCGATTCCGGTGCCCTCGGGCGCATCGTCTCCTTCGAGTTCAACGAGACGCTCGGCCTATCTCACGGTGGCTACATCATGGGAGGGTGGCGGAGATTCCGCGAAAATGCGGGCACCCACATGCTCGAAAAATGCTGCCACGATCTGGATCTGGCAAACTGGCTGACCGGAAGCCTGCCCGCCCGCGCCGCCAGCTTCGGCGGGCTCTCCTTCTTCACGCCGGAATTCCATTCCCGGAGGGAAGCCGTCGTCGAGAATTTGCCCGACGTCTGGAATGGAGTCGATCTCGAAGATCCGTTTTTATCCAAAAAAGACATCGTCGATAACCAGGTCGTCATCCTGGAATACCGCAATGGCGTGCGCGCCACCTTCCATACCAATTGCAACACCGGCCTCTCCGAGCGCCGGTTCTATCTCTGCGGCACGGATGCCACCCTGCGGGCTGACGCCCTCACCGGGGTTGTGGAATGGAAGGGAACCCTTCCCTCCGCCGAACCCCACCGCTGGGAAGCCGGGATCGGCGGCGGCCATGCCGGCGCCGACGAGTTCATGTGTGCCGGGCTCTTCGACGTGATGCGAAGCGGGGGGGAACCCGCGGCCGGAATCGACGAAGCCCTGAACTCGGCCATCTCCGCTTTCGGCATCGATGCGGCCCTCGACTCCGGGAGCGTCTTCTCTCTCGACAGCCTTTGGGAAAAGATCGGACGGTAAACGGGATTGGGATTTTCCATCTCGGCCCGCACCCGGGGGAGCACCTCGCTCGGGCAGCCGCTGGCGGGCATCAACCCGGACATATCACAGGGGAGAGTGCCGCAGATTGCGTCATGCGCACTTTCTTTTTGACATTGTTTGCAAGTCGCTCCATTTGAGGGGGATCAAAGGATATATTGATTTCATGAAGATGGCTGCAACTTTACCTGGAGCGCGTCGAGGATTCTTTGCTGGTCGGCTTGCGGGGTGGCAGGAGGACCCGTCCGCCGTCGGCGGCTGGACGATGAAAGGAAACACTCAAGGAAACCCACAAGGCGAGCCGCCCCAGCGGGTTCGGGTTCCAGTATT
>DYRS01000050.1:3435-15308 GCA_020718585.1 Chthoniobacter flavus | reverse complement strand
GCGCAGCAGGGCCGATTCACGAACGAGAGGAAAAGGAGGGGTGAGCGACGGAAACGGAGCGGAGGGCGGTGCGATGGTGGTTTTGTGGTGGGGTTTGTTCTGTTTTGAGATCCAGTGCATGCAGAGGCTGTTGCTCAGGCGCCGGAACATTCCCATGAAGAGCATTTGGGCACCGTCTTGTCGGGCAGAAGCCGGAAGCGGCTGTTGTTAACGACAAGCGGAAGCCTCCGGCGGCGCTGCTCATCACTCCAGTCAATCCAGAGGTCTCGCGCCCGCAAGCGTCGCGAGGCTGCGCAAAAGACCAGCACTCCAAGCCATTGCCCCGCTGCGACTGATTTAGGGTCGATGTTTTTCTGGCAAAAGCCCCGTGAGGACGAAGAGCGAGGCGGCGGCGCAGATGCAGGCATCCGCAACATTGAACGCCGGCCAGTGGCCATACCAAGGGAGGATGACATCGAGGAAATCCACGACGAACCCGTGGGCGAGCCGGTCGGTGAGGTTGCCCAGGATGCCCGCCACGAGAAGTGCAGCCCCGACCCGCGTCGGGACGTCCGCAAACGCGCCCCTTCGGGCAAGGACGCCGACCACGACGAGCGCGGCGGCCGCAAGTGCCACAAAAAACGCGTTGTTATTTTTCAGCATCCCGAATGCGGCTCCCGTGTTGTGGACCTGCACGATGTTCAGGAAGCCGGGGATCAGCGGGATGAATTCGTCGGGCGGGATGTGGGCGAGGACGAGCAGCTTTGTCGCCTGGTCGGCGGCGTAGAGCGGCAGGATCAAAAATGCTAGGTATCGGAGCGCGGATTTCAACTCTTATCGTGTGGTGGCGGCGCGGCGGAGGGCGTCTCCGGCGAGGTAGAATGCAAGCGATGCCGCGAAGATCGCAAGCCCGGGGAATACGATCAACCACCACGCGTCGAGAAAATACGATTTTCCGTCGGCGATGATGTTCCCCCACGTCGCCTGCGGCGGCGGAACTCCGAAGCTGAGAAAGCTCAGCCCGGATTCGACCAGGATCGCGTCCGGAATGCTCACGACGGCGGTCACAAAAATCGGGGCGAACGCGTTCGGAAGGATGTGGCGGAAAATAATTTTTCCCCCGCTCTGGCCCATCGCGCGTGCGGCGCGGACGTATTCAGATTCCCGGAGGGTGAGGAACTCTGCACGCACGAGCCGGGCGGTTCCGGTCCACCCGACCAGGCCGATGACCGCGATGATGATCCAGATATTCGGACCCAGAAGCGCGATCGCGCTGAGGATCAGAAAAAACGAGGGGAAGCACAGGAGCGCGTCCACAACCCGCATCGTGATGTTATCGACCCACCCGCCGAAATACCCGGAGACCGCGCCCACGATGATCCCGATGCCGAGCGAGACGGCCATCGCGACAAAGCCGACGGTGAGCGAGATCGTCGAGCCGGCGACCATCCGGGAGAGCACGTCGCGCCCGAGGTTGTCGGTGCCGAGCCAATGCCCCGCGCCCGGCGGAAGCAGCTTCCCCGCTAGGTTTGTTGCGTTCGGGTCCATCGGCATCGGCCACTGCATCCACGAGCACACGCCCGCGACCGCCGCCACAAAAAAGAACACGATGATCGCCGCGACCGCTCCGAGCGCGACCCGGTCGGAAAAAAACCTCCCGGCCATGCGGCGGAGCGGGCTGTCGGCACCGGTGCCGACAGCAGGGATTCCGGATGCGGAGGCGGCTGGTGAGGATGTGGTGGCGGACATCGAATGTGTGGGAGCCTGCGCGGTCGGGCCGCTATTGTCACGCCGCTAATCCGTGGTGCCCGCCCGGGCACGCATCGCGGCGAGCGCGGGGATTCGCGCGAGCATTCCGAGGACGAGGCGCGTGTGCGTGCGGACGAGGAGGAGGTTGTCGCGGACGTAGCGGAAATGGGTGATGCCGCCCTCGGCACGGGACGGATACCGCACGGGCACGGGGATGTTGATCGCCGGGATTCCGGCCCAGAGCAAGCGCACAGCCATGACGGTGTCGAAGTCGAACCTCCGGCCGCTCCGCACGGATTCGAGAACGCGCAGCGCGGGGGCGACCGGGTAGAGGCGGAACCCGAACAGCGAGTCCCGCGCACCCATCGCCCACGTCTCGAGCGCCGCAAAAAAATTCCCCGCCAGCCGCCCGCGCACCCGTTCCGCCGGGGCGTCCGGCCCGAAGACCGGGACGCCGGCAACGAGCGATCCGGGGGATGCTTTTGCGCGAGCGAGAAATTCCGGGATCGCCTCCGCCGGGTGCTGTCCGTCGGCATCCATCACAATCGCGTGCGTGAGCTCCGCCGCCGCCGCATCTCGCAACGCCCGGAGCACGGCACCGCCCTTGCCGGAATTTTTTTCCAAAATGATTGCTCGGCATCCGGCGACCTCCCGCGCGACGTCGGCGGCAAGCGCACCGCTGCCGTCGGTACTGGCGTCCACCACCGCCCAGACCGCATCGCAGAACCCGCGTGCGGCGCGCATCGAGCGAGGCAGGTTGTCCCCGCTGTTGTAGCTGGGAAGGATGACGAGCGGCCGGAACATCAGGCGGCGGGCGCGTTCCCGTGAGTGCTGACATCGGCCGGTCCGTCCCGCAGCTCGGTGCGGAACCAGCCTTCGAGCCTGCGGCTGAATTCTTGCGCCGACTCGCCGGGATCCGCGCGAAAAACCCCGCCGACGCGGATCGTGAAGCGAAGCGGGACATCGGCTGGGACGAGCAGGAACACGCCCTTGGTGAGGTGCCGGCCGGAGTATTCGATGATGATCGGTCGTACCGGGGCGCCAGATTTCGCGGCGACCATGGCAAACCCATTTTTGAAGCGGTTCAGCGGAGGCGACAACGTGCGGATGCCCTCGGGAAAAATCAGCAGGTTTTCGCCCGAGCGAATTTTTTTGATCCCCTGGCGCACAAACCCGGGCCCGGAGTCGTTGGTGACATAACCCGCTGCGAGCGCGCACCCGCCGATGCACGGGTTGCGCAGGAGCTCGGCGCGCATCACACAGGCGGCCGGCGGCAGGTGCGCGAGCAGGAACGAGGCGGCAAGCAGGGCCGGATGGTTCGCAATAAAGATCGTGCCCTGCGAGCAGCTCAGCTCATCGAACCCATCGGCTTCAAGCCGCAGCATCCCGGTCGCAAGCATCCACCGGGTACGGATCCGGAAGAGCCCGCGCAGCACTTGCTGACCGGACCGTGGGGAGATCAGGCCGAGCTTCCACGCCAGCCACAGGGGGATCGAGCAGGCGGTCGCAACGCCAAAAAACATCCCGACGGTGGCGATCTGGGTGGCATAGGAAACCGGGCCGCATCCGGCTCGCGCGCATGCGTTTCCACCAACTGCACCGGCACGCGACATCGTCATGGCCGCCGCTGCGATCAGTCCATCCCCGGTCGCAGGCGACCAGTTTCTGCGAGCGCCGCGACCGCGGTTTCGATCTGGGCGGGATACGCGGCATCCCACTCGGGCGGGGTGCCCGCAATGCGGGTCGTCCAATTTTTGTCGCCCACCGCGCCCGGGATGTTGAAGCGTTCGGCGAGCCCGAAGAGGTCGGTGATCTGGTGGACGGCGATCCACGAGTTGCATGCGAAGAGCCCGCGGATGAGGGCGGCATGGACCTCGGACGAGAACGGCTGCGGGACCGGCAGCCCGCCCGCGCCGCAGAAATCGAGGAGTTCGCGCATCTCGCGCTCGGCGGGCTCGCGCTTCGCGGGATCCGTGCAGTCGGCGAGCAGATCATCCCATGTCTTTTTGACCGGCGGGTGGTCGTGTGTCGCAAACGTGGCGAGGCTGAGCCTCTGGTATTCCGAGCCAGGGATCATCGAGCCGTCCGGGTTCCGTTCCCACTGCGGGATTTTGAACCCCGGCACTTCGAGCGCCTGGAGGACCGGTCGCACGTAGGGCGCGACCTCTCCGAGATCCTCCGCGATCAGTCGGTGCGTGCCGGTCGCTTCGAGGAAAATCCTGAAGAGCATCTCGCCCTGGAGCCGGTTCCGCTCGCGGTTTTCCTCCGAGCTGTCGTCGCGCGCGACGAACCCGGGCAGACGTCCTCCGGCGAGCGCGCGCGCTTCGTCGGGAGTGAGATCGGTGAACCGGTCGTTGTCCTCCGGTCGCCACGGGAAGCTGTAGATGCGGAAAAACCCGAGCGCATGGTCCACGCGCAGGAAGTGGAAAACCTCGCATGCGGCACCGAGCCGCCGCCGCCACCATGCGAAGTTGTCGTGCGACATCGCCTGCCAGTCGTAGAGCGGGAACCCCCAGTTCTGGCCCCACTTTTCTGTGAACGGATCGCTCTTGAAAACCTTTTCCGGCGGTGCGCCGCTCGAGAGTGAGAGGTCGAAGATTTCCGGAGAATTCCAGACGTCGGCGCTATGGATGCTGACCCCGACCGGGATGTCGCCGACGAGCGCGACCCCGAGCTTGTCGCAGGCTGCCCGCACGGTCTTCCACTGCATCCGGGCGACCCACTGGACGTAGCGATAGAACCTCACGAGATCGCGGAACCGCTTCCGATCATCGGCAGAAAGCCCGGCCTCCCAGTCCTCCGCCGCCGCCGGGCTGCGGTGCTCAGTCGGCCAGCCGGTCGTGACCCCGGTCGCGTTCCATGCGACGAGCGCGCGGAACACACTGTAGGGCCCGAGCCAGTCGGCCTCGTCGCGCTCGAACTTCGCATACGCCCGCACCCGCACGCGGTCGGATTTCCGGCTGCGAAAAACCCGGAACGCGGCGGCCAGCAGGTCGTTTTTCAGCGCCTTGACGGCCGCGTATTTGACCGGTCCCTCGCGGAGTTCGGCGATGTCATGGCGGGCGCAAATCTCGTCGAACGCCTGCTGCGAGAGCTCGGGAAGCCATGTCGGGGTCGTCGTGATCGTCGAGGGCTCGTAGGCCATCGAGCTGACGATGTTGTAGGGGCCGTGGTCGCTGCCAGTCTCGTTCACCGGAAGGATCTGCACGAGGCCGAACCCCTTCGCCGCCGCCCAACTAGCAAACTCGACCAGTGCCGCCGTGTCCCCAACCCCGAGATCCCCCCGACCGCGCAGCGCGCTCAACGGGGCCAAGATGCCTGCCAGCTTGATTTCGGGCGTCGGATCCACAGAGGGCAATTTATTCACTCCGCGTAAAAGCTTGTCGAGAAAACTCCTGCGCTAAAATTCCCTTCCCGAGGGTGCAGGACAAATTTCTGAGGGATCTTCAGATCGGCGTTTTGGGAACAAGTAAGCTTTTGCGCCACAACGAGGGGCGAATCCCAAAGCGCGCCGGCTCACGGGTTGCGGCCGGTCGGCTTTCTGCGGGCGGCCTCCGGCTTTGCCGGCTCGTCGGGCTTGGCGATGAGCATCCGCCCGAAGAACGTCCCGCCGAGCCCGTTGACCTTGCCGTGAAGGGCGCCCATCGTGTCGGTGGTTTCGTCGAGCAGCCCGTTGACCTTGCGCATGCCGGTGTTGATCTGCGTATTGACGTTTGTGACGGTTTTCGAGACTTGGTCGGTGAGGATCTGGAGCTGGGCGAGGTTTCGGTTGAGCGAGTTCAGCGTCAGATCAATCTTTCCGTCCGGGCTTACCTGGGCGTGGATGTTGTCGGTGACGTTCTTAATGTTCTGGAGCGAATCCGAGGCAGAGGGGATCGCCTTCGCAAGCGCATCCATCACCGATTGCGTGCGCCCATTCTGCGGCTCGGTAAACTGCCGGATCGTCGAGTCAATCCGGTCGCCCAGCCGACGGTATTGCTCGACAACCTCGGTGAGGTCGCTCGTCGATTTTTCGTTTTCCAGCGGAAGGGTGGGGGCTTTCCAAGCTTGGGCACGACCGCGCACACAGCGTTCGGCCCCGGGTCGAGTTCTAGGCTGATGGACGAGGGCGAAAGCGCGGACTCAACGACCCCAGCCTTCACGATCCCGCCGAGGACACCGGTGCGCACCATGCAGCCAAGGAGTTCCTCGACGAGCACCTTCTTGGCGGGCGCGAGCGCGGCGACCGGCTCGTCGGCGATGAGCAAGCGCGCGTTGCCAGAAAGAGCGCGGGCGAGTGTCACGCACCGCCGGTCTCCCTCGCTCAGCCGGTGGACTTCCTCACGACCGAGATCCCCGCAGCCGAGCAGGCGCATCCGCAGGAGCACCTTCGCCCGCAACTCCCCGTCGAGGTCCAGCCCGTGGACAAGGAACGGCAGCGCAATGTTCTCAAACACCGTCATGTTCCGGATCAGCGCCGGATACTGGAAAACCACACCGATCTCGGAGAGCGAATCGCGCAATTCCCGGCCCCCGACCTTCACCACGCCCGGCCCGGTGCGGAGGCGTCCGGCTAGATGCGAGAGCAGGAGGCTCTTTCCGCTTCCGTTGTCGCCGAGCACCGCGATGATTTCCCCGAGGGCGAGGTCAAATCCGATGGGTTTGGCCCTGATCGAAAGCCCTCGGACTGAGAGCGGAGGCGGCGGGCTCACGGGGTCAGCGCGGCCGTGAGCAGGCCCAGGAAGATGTTGACGACGGTCGAGGAGAAGACGGCGGTCGCGACGGCGGAGGTCGTGATTTTTCCGACAAACCCACTTTCGGCCCTCGCTCCCATAAACCCGAAGTAGCCGGCGATAATGGACATCGCGGTCGCCGTGATCGCCAGCTTCGCCACCGTGAGCAGCAGCCCGGCGGACTCGATGCTCTCCGCGTAGGCCGGGATGAAATCCATGAAGTTTGTGCCGACCGCAATCCATGAAACCAGCCAGGCACCAAGGCAGGCGGCATAGACGCCGATCACCGCAAGCGCCGGGGCGGTGACGATCAGGGCGATCGCTCGGGGAGCAAAAATCATGTCGGCTGGATGCAGTCCGACCGCCTCGATTGCGTCAACCTCCTGCGACACCCGCATGCTGGCGATGTCCGAAGTCATCCCCACCACGCCTTTGAGCACCACGAGATTCGCGATGGCGAACGGGATCACAAACTGGACGAACGCGCCTCCGAGACGGGGGAGCACCAGGCTTTGAAATGCCTCCGGGCTCCCGGCGATCCCGATCACCCCGTAGGCTGCGACCATACCGTAGAGGAACGCGATTCCATACACTCTGTAGTGGATGTGAGATTGGCGGAACCCGCATCAACTCAGGCTTGTCTCGCGAATTCTATTTCTTACGCGCGGATCTGGGCGGGCGCAACAATCAGGCGATCAGGCCGTGTGAGGTGTTCAGTGGGCCTGTCAAGCCGCCGCGCAGACGGGCAAACCGGTTGATCTCCCCGCTCATCAGCTTCGGCAAAAGCAGATCGCGCGCGGAGCTGAGTTTTTGGTTTTGTTGTCGGAGGTTGTGGGTCTGGTCGAATGTCGGCTCAACCGCCTCCTCTCCGGCTACTCACGGAATGGGGCGGCGTTGTTTCCGAGGCTGTAAACGAGGGGGGTTGTGGTGCCGAGCGAGATCCATTCGAAGGCGTCGAGCTGGAGAGTTTTGTAGAAGTCCTCCGCGCGACCCTGCCGGGGATGTTCCTCTCGCCGTGGATCACCCTCAGGTTCCGGCACAAAAAAATCTACCTGTATGTCACCGACACGCTTTACCTGTTGCCGGTCGGTCTAGTCGGTGCGGCGGCGTGGTCAGGCGTGGGTTCTTATTTCTGGCCGCGTTCTCCGGGGTCGTATCCGTCCTTGCCGCCATCGCGCTCGGATGCAGCCTCCTGCGCGACCTCAGCCCGCAAGCGGGCGATTACCACTGACCATTCCGGTGCTTGCCACGGAACCGACCGCATCGCATCCTTCCGCGCATGGGAAATTCGTTTTGTGGGTTCGGGCAAATTTCGTGGCCGGTCCGGACCGGCGTCGGCACTGCCCGTGCGAGGCGATGATGAGCGCGACCACCGACGCCCCCGCTTGGTGCCTCTACGAATGCACTGTCATGCACCGGCGGCTGATGCCGGAAGTCCATTACGTTTCTCCATTTTCCGACCTCATCCATTGGGAAGCACTCCGCCTGTGGGTGAAGAGGGTTCCGTTCCGGATGAAGGAAGCCGACCCGCAACTCCAGACCGGGGTCTTCCGGGCAAGGGAATAATCCGATGTATCGCTGGACCCGGCTCAGCTCGCAAAAATGGGAGGACGCATGGGAGGAACGCCTCCAGTTTCTCGGGCCCGCGCGCGTCGCGATGAGCACATGGCCAAATTCACGCGCGCTCAAAATCGAGGCGTTCTGCGACCGGCGGACAGCCGGTGCCCTCGCCAAGCGGTTCGGTGGTCGCGTGACAAAAGTTCCCGCCCAGGTTCCGGCCGGCGACCGACCGGCCCCGCGCGCCCCGCTCGCAATCCGGGGGAAGCTCAGGATTTTTCGCGAGGCGGGCGCAATGGAAAATTCCGGATCCCGGCCGGGCGACATCTGGCTTCCGGCGGGGATGGCATTCGGCACCGGCGACCATGCGACGACCGCGACCTGCCTGCGCCTGCTCTGCGACCTCGCGGGAGACCTGCCCGATGGATGGCGCGCGATGGATGCCGGAACCGGCAGCGGGCTGCTCGCGATCGCCGCCGAAAAGCTCGGCGCATCCGCCGTCGAGGCGTTCGACTTCGACCCGGTCTGCGTCCGCGTCGCAAAAGAAAACGCGCGGAACAACCGGTGCCGGAAAATCAAAATCTCAAAGGCCGACGCCCGGAACATCGACGGGTTCCACCAGCCCGACATTATCCTCGCCAACCTCTTCAGCGAGCTCCTCCTCGCCTCGGCCGACGGGTTCGCACGTAAGCTTGCCCCCGGTGGACACCTCGTGTTTTCCGGCGTCCTTGTCAGCCAGTCCGCCGAGGTCGCAGCCGGCCTCGCCCGCGCCGGCTTCGCCCCGCCCCGGATCGTCCCGCGCGGAAAATGGTGCGCCGGGCATACGATGAAAGCCATGGGAAAACCTCGCTCCCATCAAATACCGCATCCGCGCAACGCAGAAACCGAGAAGGCGGACTAAGCCATGCCGCT
This sequence comes from Chthoniobacter flavus, assembly GCA_020718585.1. Taxonomy (GTDB): domain Bacteria; phylum Verrucomicrobiota; class Verrucomicrobiia; order Chthoniobacterales; family Terrimicrobiaceae; genus QYQL01. The sequence continues at coordinate 6,399 of DYRS01000050.1, read as the reverse complement.
GACATTTGAATGGGATGAGGAGAAGGCAAAGACGAACGCCGCGAAGCATGGGGTAAGGTTCGAGGAGGCTGCGACAGTGTTTGCCGACCCGCTTTCGCTGACGATTCCCGACCCTGAACATTCCCAGACGGAAGACCGGTTTGTTCTTTTTGGAAAGTCACACGCCGGAAAAAATTGCTGGTTGTCTGCCACACGGAAAAAGGCGACAATCTGCGCATCATCAGTGCCCGACGGGCCAGCCGACGCGAACGAAAGAACTATGAAGAAGGCAGTTAGCAAAACAGCGGAGCCCACGATGTGGGAGAACTACGACTTTGCCGGCGGGGTGCGCGGAAAATATGCGCGCCGGTATGCCAGAGGGACAAACCTCGTGCTGCTGGATCCCGATGTGGCCAAGGCGTTTCCCAGCGCGGCCTCCGTGAATGAGTCGCTCCGCGCGCTGGCCGCGATGATCAGCGGACGGAAAGAACCGATCAAGTCGCGGTGACCCACGTGCGATGAAAGTCATCTACGACTCAGATGGGATTTCATCCTGAACTACGAGATCATATCCCACATCATGCCCGGACGGGAAAACCAGCGACTGGCAAGGCGAGTCGTCGTGTGGGCAGTGGGGAGCACGGAGCGGTGAGCGCACGAATTCTTGGAGTCCTTGCCGCGATGGCGGTGGTGGTCGCGATTCCCTTTGCGCTGAAGCCAAAGGACGACCTGCTGGCGGCTGCTGACGATTCGCTGGTCGTCGTGACCCCGCACAACGAGGCGATCCGATACGAGTTCGGACGCGCATTCGCCGCTCACTACAAGGCGGCGACCGGTCGCTCGGTGCGGGTGGACTGGCGGATGCCGGGCGGAACGAGCGAGATCGCGCGGTATTTGAAGGGCGAGTATTATGCGGCGTTCGAGCGCGAGTGGACGATCACCGGGCATGCGTGGACCCCCGAGGTCGCGGCCGCGTTTGACAATCCGCAGGTCCGGCCGTCGGACGCCCCGAAGATGGACACCCCGGCGCAGGCGGCGCGGCGCGGATTTCTCGCGTCGGATCGCGGGATCGGGATGGATGTCTTTTTCGGCGGCGGGTCGTTTGATTTTGAGCGGCAGGCGGCGGCCGGGCGCCTCATCGCGAGCGGCGTGATCGCCGGACATCCCGCATGGTTCGACGAGGCGGTGATTCCACAGAACGTCTCCGGCGAGACGTTTTACGATCCGCAGGGACGCTGGATCGGAGCGTGCCTGTCGTCGTTCGGGATCTGCTATAACAGCGATTCTCTTCGCAGGCTCGGAGTTGCCGAACTACCCGCATCGTGGAGCGATCTTGCCAGCCCGCGACTGTTCCGGCAGGTCGCGCTCGCCGACCCGACAAAGAGCGGGTCTGCCGCGAAGGCGTTTGAAATGGTCATCCAACAGCAGATGCAGGAACTCGTCCGCGCGGCCGGCTCGGAAGATCCCGCGATCCTCGCCGTCGGCTGGAAGCGCGGGCTCGAAATCATCCAGGCCGCCTCGGCGAACGCACGGTATTTCACAGACGCGGCAGGCAAGGTGCCGGTGGATGTCTCGCTCGGCGACGCCGCGATCGGGATGTGCATTGACTTTTACGGACGGTATCAGAGCGAGGCGGTGCGGGTCGGGGACGCGCCGTCGCGCTTGCAATACTTCACCCCGGCAGGAGGATCATCGGTCGGGGTTGATCCGATCGGCATGCTGCGCGGCACCCCGAACCGTGCGGTCGCCGAGGCGTTCATCGCGTTCGTCCTCTCGCCCGAGGGCCAGAAGCTGTGGAACTTCCGGGTCGACACTCCCGGCGGACCGCTCAAATACGCCCTCCGCAGACTGCCGGTGCGGAAGGATCTCTACGCACCGGAGTTTGCCGCGCTCCGATCCGACCCGGATGTCATGCCCTATCGGGAGGCCGCTCTCTTCACCTACCATCCGACCTGGACGGCACCGCTCTTCAAGGCGCTCGGATTTATCGTGCGCGTAATGTGCCTCGACCCGCACGACGAACAGGCGTCGGCCTGGAAGGCGCTCGCCGCAGCCGGATTCCCGCGCGACGCGCTGAAAACGTTCTCCGATCTCTCGGCGGTGGATTACGAGACGGCGCAAAAAATCATCGCGCCCGCGCTCGCATCGGCGAACCGGATTGACGAGGTCCGGCTCGCAAACGAGCTCGGCGGAAAATTCCGCAGGCAATACCAGGCGGCCGGGCGGCTCGCGCGCGCGGAGGAAGAGAAGAAGGGTCTCACGCAGAGGCGCGGAGACGCGGAGGGGGAAGATGAGGAGGGGGGAAGAGAAGAAGGGTCTCACGCAGAGGCGCGGAGGCGCGGAGGGGGGGGAAGATGAGGAGGGATTGATTATGACAAAGCATCGCAGCGATGAGGGGATTAATTTTATTACTGGGCGGGTTATTGATCTTTCGATTGAGATCCATCGAAATCTTGGGCCCGGGCTGTTGGAATCGGTCTATGAGGCGATTCTTCAGAGGAAATTGGTTGAGGCGGGATTTGCAGTCGAACGTCAGGTTGTGGTTCCGATTTGCTATGAGGGAGTTATTTATGAGGAGGGATTTCGTGCCGATCTCATCATCAATCGCCTCGTTTGCATCGAGCTGAAGTCCGTGGAAACTCTTGCTCCGGTGCATTGCAAGCAGCTTCTGACCTACTTGAAGCTGCTCGATCTCGAGGTTGGCCTGCTCATCAATTTCGGAGCTCCCACGCTCAAAGACGGACTCCACCGCATCGTGAATCATTTCCGCGAGTCTCCCTCATTCCCACCACACTCCCGCCCATCGAACTAACCCCATGTCCACACGCCGCCTATTTTCCAACCTCCCCCCTCTCCCCCTCCGCGTCTCTGCGCCTCTGCGTGAGCACCTTCTTTCTCCGTCTTCCTGTTCCGTCCCCCTCCGCGCCTCTGCGCCTCTGCGTGAGCCCTTTCTTCTCTTCCTCCACGCCTCCGCGTGAGCTTCCT
>DYRS01000050.1:0-3335 GCA_020718585.1 Chthoniobacter flavus | reverse complement strand
GCGCCTCTGCGTGAGCCCTTTCTTCTCTTCCTCCACGCCTCCGCGTGAGCTTCCTCTCCTCCTCCCATGTCGCACCACATCTCCAAGCTCGTCTTCCTCCTCGCTGCGGTGTTCTTCGCGCTTTTCCTTGTCTGGCCGGTCATCGAGACCCTGCGGGGAGCTTTTGTGGGGTCCGACGGACGTCTCACCTTCGACTACATTGCCGGGGTTTTTCAAAATCCGATCTATCTCGAAGGGCTTCGCAACTCATTTTTCATGGGAGTGTGGAGCACGCTGCTTGCGGCACTGCTGGCGATCCCGCTGGCGGTGATCGGCGACCGCTATCATTTCCCCGGCAAGGGGATCCTTGGTGCGGCGATCCTTGTTCCGATGATTCTGCCGCCATTTGTGGGGGCGATCGGGGTGAGGCAGATCCTCGGGCAGGAGGGTGCGCTCAACGCGCTGCTTGCGTCGCTTGGGATGATGGACCCGGCGCGACCGTTCGACTGGCTGGGGGAGAGCCGGCTGCTCGGGGTTGTGGTGATGAACGCGCTGCACCTTTATCCGATCCTCTACCTCAACGTCCTGGCGGCGCTGGCGAACGTGGATCCGGCGATGGAAGAGGCGGCGGAGAACCTTGGCTGCACCGGGCTGCGGCGGTTTCGAAAGATCACGCTGCCGCTGATTGCGCCGGGGTTGTTTGCCGGGGGGACGATCGTTTTCATCTGGTCGTTCACTGAGCTCGGGGTCCCGCTGATATTTGATTTCGGGCGCGTGACATCGGTCCAGATATTTGACGGGATCAAGGACATCGGCGGGAACCCGTTTCCGTTCGCGCTTGTGGCCGTGATGCTCGCCTCGACGGCGCTCCTCTACGTGGCGGGGAAATTTCTCTTTGGCCGGGACAGCCATGCGATGATGGCGAAGGCGACGACCGGGGGCGGTCCGCGGGCGACCCGCGGCGCGATTTTTTGCACCGGGCTCTTCTGCCTGGTCACGCTTCTCGCGGTGCTCCCTCATATCGGGGTCGTGCTCGTCGCGTTCTCAGGCGACTGGTATGGAACGATCCTGCCGAGCGGGTGGACGCTATCGCATTTCGAGGCGGCACTCGGGCACAATCTCACGCTCCCCTCGATCGAGAACAGCCTGAAATATGCCGCCCTCTCGACGCTGATTGACATCGTCCTCGGGGTTGCGATCGCGTATGTCGTCGTCCGCACGAAGCTCGCCGGGCGCGGGATCCTCGATGCGCTCGCGATGCTCCCGCTGGCCGTCCCCGGGCTCGTCCTCGCGTTCGGATACCTCGCGATGACGCGCGAGGGGCAATTGTTTTCATTCCTGAGCCCGGGCGGCGATCCGCTCCTGATCCTTGTGATCGCGTATTCCGTCCGCCGCCTTCCGTATGTCGTCCGCTCGGCTGCGGCGGGGTTCCAGCAGACGAGCGTGACGCTCGAGGAGGCCGCCCGGAACCTTGGGTGCCCGCCGCTGCGCGCGCTGCGGAAGATCACACTCCCGCTCATCGCGGCGAACCTCATCGCCGGCGGGCTCCTCGCTTTTTCGTTTGCGATGCTCGAGGTCGGCGACTCGCTGATCCTCGCCCAGAGGCAGCGGGATTTTCCGATCACCAAGGCGATCTACGAGCTTTACCAACTGCTCGGCGAGGGACGGTTTGTCGCCGCCGCGCTCGGCGTCTGGGCGATGGCATTCCTCGCCGTCACGATCATCGGCGCCAGCCTGATCCTCGGGAAGAAACTCGGAGCGCTCTTCAGAGTTTAGCGGCGGATTCCGGTGCGCTCCGCGCGGCCGCCTTCCTGCCGTTTTTCCGGCCTATCGCCTGACGCCTCCCGCCACGCCCTGCGGGGCGGAAAATCCGGGGAGGCTTTCGCGGATCACACGCGAAAATTCCGGAGACTTGTCCGCTGACTTCGCTGCGGCGTTGATTAATGATTTTTGCCGGAGGTCCGCAAACGGGAGCCCGCCGGTAACAATCGTGCCGCGCTCGAACATCATCTCGTCTCCCTTGCCGTTGACCAGTATCCGCCAATCGAACGGCGGGCGCTCCGCAGCGGAACGCTGGGCGCGGATGCTGGTCGTGCAGTTTGTGGTGATGGCGTTATACCAGCGCGGCCGCTCGCGCATTTCGTTAAGGGTATGCACGTATTCGAGAAACCGCCCCCGGGCCTGCTCCGCAGTCATGGTCGTGCGGTAAAGATAGATGTCCTCCCCCTTGTGGTTGGTCCGGACTCGGATGACGTCGCGCTCGTCGGCCACGACGTAGATCAGCTCGAACTGCCGGTAGAGGCCGCCGACGGGCGAGTAGGATTGGCCGGTTTTCATGCGCGTCTCGATGGAAAAGCAAACCGGCGGGGCATCCGCGAACTGAAAGCTGATGATCGGATGAGCAATCCAGGGCGAGCCCCAGTAATTAATCGCGATGTCCACCCCGGTGAGCTGTGACAGGCGCACCGTGCGCGTCTCCCAGCGCGGCGTGAAATCGTTTTTTGTCCGATAGTCGCAGTTCCGGACGTTGTGCAGCGTGACTTCGTCGGCGTGGACCTCCGCCCAGGCGACCCGGGCAACATCGGGGTTCCAGTCGGCGTCGTTGGTCGGCCGCAGCGTCAGCCACCAGGCGATGACGAACGCGAAGGCCAGGAACACAGCCCCGAGCCTGCGCCAAGGGCCCCGGACGAAAATCACCGCCGCCAGCACCGCAGCCGCGAAGGCCCAGGCGGCCGTGGTTTTCCAAACCGGAAAGTCAAAGTGCAGCGCGCCGAACGCCCACACGATGCACCCGAGCGCGAGAAGCCAAGCCAAGCCCCGGCCCACCCCGTGCAGGATGCGGACAAGCACGATTTTTACCGCCTCAAAGGAAGACAACGCACGCTTTTGCATCGGCTACGACCTCGGGGGGAGCATGTAGAGCGTCATGGCAAAAACGAGATAGGCCATGAGCTCCAGCACCCCGACAAACCATGCGGAGCGCCCGCTGCCCGTGACCAGCGTCGCGGTCAGCGACGCGATAAACATCATCACCACCGCGCCGGGCCAAAAACAGAGTTCCATCGGGGACGGGCCAAGAAAGTAGCTCAGCAGAACGAGCACCGGGGCTACGAAGAGAGCAGCTCGGTCAGGTTGCCGAGCGTGGCGTTGAGCAGACCGCCGACCGCATCCCCGGTCTTCGCGGCGACGGACTCGGTCGCATGGCTCAGCAGCGCCGCCAGCGGGACGATCGCCAGGACGGACAGCACGAACAGCAGTGTGTGCGACCCGGGCATCAGCCTGCTGACCGCCAGCACCACAGGCACAAAAACAAGGAGCCAAAGCAGCGGGTTGTGTCGGATTTCTTTGAGGAGCGG
>DYRS01000203.1 GCA_020718585.1 Chthoniobacter flavus | reverse complement strand
ACAGATGACTGATTGCAATTTTGACTTCTGCTTCTACACCCCGTGAACGGCTACCGGATTTTATTGTCTCAGCCAATTTTCCACGGGATCAGGTGCCCTGCGCTGGCGAGGCGGCGGGCGAGGCGGCGGGAACTTTTTCCGGCGGGATCGCCTGAAGGTCTTTTTGGAGCCAAGCTTCGGTGCGCGTGGTGATTTTTGCGCGAATTTTTGTCACGTAATCCACCGGGATCGGGGGGGCATCGTTGCCCCATTCTGAGCGGATGTAGGTGAGGACGGCGGCTATCTGCTCGTCGGTGAGCTGCGCCCAGGTTGGCATGGCGTTGTTGTAGGTGACGCCCTTGACTTCGACCGGACCCTGAAGGCCTTTGAGGAGGGTGCTGACGAGGTGGCTGTCGCCGTGCCAGTCGCTTCCGAGCACCCATTCGCTGCCGACGAGCGGCGGGAATTGTCCGGGGATCCCGAGGCCTGTTGCCTGGTGGCAGATCACGCAGTTTTGCGTGAAGACGCGCTTCCCAATGATTTTTGGATCCACCGGGCCGGCAACCTTGGCGGCAGCAGGAGCGGCGGGCACGGGATTGAAGACATTCGATTGGAAGCCGCCGCTGAAATACGCGAGGTAGAGGCCGCCACCGAAGACGAACGCAAAAAACACGACGACGAGCCAGGGCGGGAGCGGTTCGTCTCCGGACTGCGGCTCAGGCAGCTCGCGGGCGACCGGGCCGGAAACCGGGGGGTTCGCGAAAACAATTTTTTCTTCGTCTGATGTCGGAGGCGTCACGGGATTATTTGACTGGTGGCAGCGGGGATTCCGGCAGCGGGTAATTGCGTTGAAGCGAGACGAGGTAGGCGACGAGCGCCTTTGCGTCGTCCGAGGGAACGACCTCAAACCCGGGTGGCGACGCATGCGGGCCGATGAGGCCGGACACGGCATCATCCGACGGCTGGCCTTGGATTTCCCGCATCTGATAAAGGAAGCGGAACGACGGCATGATCGACCAATCGGTGACCGATCTTGGCTCGTAGAGGTGGCGGTGGTGCCAGTTCGGATCCGGCTGGCGGACGCCGATGTTCGAGAGGTCGGGGCCGGTGCGCATCGTGCCGAGGAACGCGGGCTGGGCGCGGAGGTAATCGCGGGCGACCGTTTGCCGCAGGCCGAGGCCCTTGGCGATGTCGGTCGAGAGCGGCGCGAAGCGGACCTGCTGGCTGTGGCAGTAGAGGCAACCGTTCGCGGAAAAGACCTTCTGCCCGGCGGTCGCGAGTCCGGTCGTGGTCGGCGGGAAATACCCGCCGGTATCTTCGTCCGGTGCCGGCTGCAAGCGGCCGAGCTCGAAATACGGATACACGACGAGCCCGAGCCACGAAAATGCAAACGTCAGAAAAACCCCGAAAAATATGAGCGGCAGCCTGTTCATTCCAAATCAGGAATTTGCCCGCGAATCACGCAAATCGACGCGAAGGAAACCGCGAGGTTGATCAGCGGGGGAACACAACCTCCCGCAGGTTGGAGCTGCCGGTTTTTAAAGGACATTCGCGGCAATTCGCGCGATTCGCGGACCTCTCTTGATTTTTTCCTGTTCATTGTGCTGGCGCGTTGACGGCATCGGGCGCGACGAAGAGCGCAGGACCCTCGCGGCGGCGTCCGATTTTCAGGAGCATCGCGAGGAAGAGCGCCGCAAATATCGTTTGCCCGGCAAGCAGAAGGAACCCCGAGATCCCGCGCACCCAGCGGAACGGTGTGACGTAATCGAGCGATGTCTTGAACGTGGATTGCGGATCGTATTGCGCAAGTCCCTGGAGAACTCCGCCGATGCTGAGAGAGACGATCATGAGGACGATCCCCGTCGCAACCAGCCAGAAGTGCCAGCGGATGGCGGCCGACGACGGCCATTCCCAGCCGGTGAGACGGGGGACGATATAATACATCGCGCCGAACATTATCATGGTGAAAAACGCATAGAGCCCGAGGTGGGCGTGGCCGATCGTGTAGTCGGTGAAGTGGGTGATCGTGTTGAGCGACGGGATCGCCATCAACGCGCCCTCGAGGCTTGCAACCGTGTAGGCCATCGCTCCGAAGACCGTAAACCGGAGGGTCGGGCTCCATTTCAGCGCGTCAAAATTCCCGCGCATCGTCATATGATAGTTGATCGCGACGGCGACGACCGGAATGAACATCATCGCGGAGGTAGCGACGCTGACGCTGACCATCCACGCCGGGAACGGTCCGCCAATCAGGTGGGACATCCCGGTCCAACTGCAAAACAGCGCGAACGACCAGAACCCGATGACGCTCAGTGCGTAGCTGTGAATCGGGCGTCCGATGACCTTCGGGATCATGTAAAACGCGCTGGCGAGCCCGATCGGAGTGAACCAGAGCCCGACGATGTTATGCGCGAACCACCAGTTCACAGCTCCTTGGGCGGACCCTTGGATCGGCTGCCAGATGAGCAGGATATTCGCGGTCGCATACAGCCAGGGGAACCACAGGAATGCAGCTAAGAGATACCATTGCGAAACATAGACGTGGCCGGGTTTCCTGTAGCGAAACATGATGATCGCCCAGATCCCGACAAATGCGTAGGCGATGAAAAGGATCGGCGTCGCGTAGCCGGGGAACTCCAGCCACTCGATCGACTGGCTGTCGCCGGCAAGGATCCCCAGCACGCCGACCAGCACCCCGATGTTCCAAAAAATCGCGGCACTGACGAGGAGCTTCGAGTGGACGAGCGGGATCCGGCAGAGCCGGGCCATCAGCCAGAGCCCGACCCCGATCCCCGCCGCCGAGGCCCACCCGTAGGCGACCGTGTTCAGGTGCGCGGGACGCAGGCGCCCGAACGTGAACCATGCCATCTGGTCGAGCAGCGCGGGGTGGGTCATCTGCCATGCGGCGACGAGCCCGAGAAGCGAACCGACGAGAAGCCAGAAAACCGCCGAACCGAAAAACACGAGGACCGGCAGACGGGTTGATGCGTCAATTTCCGCGCGCTCTTGGACCGTCAAGTGATTCGGCGCGATAGCCGACTCAACGTGCATCGGGCTTTGCTGATTCATTCCCTTTGAGCCTGATACCCCCAAGCTTGCTTCGGCTTTGAGTCGTAGTTGAATTCATATTCTTAAATGCCTCGGTTCTTGCTCCTAGGTTCTTTGCTCCCGCAAAATGGGACATTCGGAATGGAAAGTCCAACCAGGAGAATCGAAAAATGCGGGCCATCGAGTGCTTTGAAAATAGCCTGCTCAGATGCGGGCGCAAAAAGTCAGGGATTTTTGGATGTTTTGTGAAATAGATGTATCATATTGCAGCTTAATGTGATATATGCATTTCATGCGAAACCTTGTGAAGCCTGAGCCTGATCTTTACCCACATCTTTAACTAACACTTGCCAGCTAACCTTGTCTT
>DYRS01000202.1 GCA_020718585.1 Chthoniobacter flavus | reverse complement strand
GATCGTAATGATTGGGGAGGAACCGCTGTCGGCACGAATTCTTCTTGCCTCGCCCGTGGCGCAACCTACGATTTCGCGCTCGCATTCCATTCGAGCCCACATGTATCTGCAATCTCTTGAAATTATTGGCTTTAAGTCGTTCGCGCCCAAGACGGTGCTGAACTTCCATCGCGGCGTGACCGCGATCGTCGGGCCAAACGGCTGCGGGAAGTCGAACGTGCTCGATTCGATCCGCTGGGTGCTCGGCGAGCAGTCGGCGAAGGCACTTCGCGGCGGCGAGATGGCAGACGTGATTTTCAGCGGCACCGACAGCCGTCCGGCCCTTGGGATGGCCGAGGTTTCGATGACGTTTGCGGAGTGCGAAAAGGAACTCGGGGTCCAGTGGAACGAGGTGCGGATCACGCGCCGGGTTTATCGCGACGGCAAGAGCGAATACTTCCTGAACAAGACGTCCTGTCGGCTCAAGGACATCCACCAGCTTTTCATGGATACCGGGGTCGGGCGGAGCGCCTACTCGATCATGGAGCAGGGGAAAATTGACCAGATCCTCAGCAGCCGCCCGGAGGACCGGCGCGCGATCTTCGAGGAGGCGGCGGGAATCACAAAATACAAGGCGCAAAAAAAGGAGGCGCTCCGCAAGCTCGAATACACCGACGTGAACCTCGTGCGCGTGCAGGACATCATCAAGGAGGTCAAGCGCCAGATCGGCTCGCTTCAGCGCCAGGCCGGCAAGGCCCGCCGCTACCAGGCGCTCATGGAGGATCTCCGGACGTTCGACACCCACCTTTCCCACCGGAACCACCGCGCGATGTCGGACGAACTCGACGCGTTGCGCCTCCAGCACTCGCAGGGCGACGAGGCCCGCGCGATCCATGAGGAGGAGATCGCCCGCCACGAGTCCGAGCTCGCCGGGTTCCGCGAGCGCATTGACGAGCTTGACCGCGAGGCCGCGCTCGCACGCGAGGGGCTCCAGGCGGTGCGCAATCGGATCTACTCGGCCGAAAACCGGATCCAGACGAACGCCGAGCGGACCGCCGAAGCCGCCGCCCTCATTGACCGCCACCGGTCGGACATCGCGCAGGCGGAGGAAAAAATTCGTTCCCAGCAGGAGCAGATCGAGCAGACCGACTCGCTCCTCGGGCAGATGATCGAGACGCTTCGCGGACACGACGATTCGCTCAACGAGCATAACGAAAAAGTGCGCGGCGCGCGCGAGGAACGCGTGGCCGTCGAGCGCGAGATCCAGGAGGCAGGGGTCGGGATCTCCCGGCTTGAGGCCCGTATGGGATCGCTGCACAGCGAAATCTCCACCGCTGCTGGACGCCGCGAATCGGGCGAGACCCGGCTGCGCCTCCTGCAGGGCGAGTCAGATACCTCCACGCGCATCGCCGGCGAGCTCGGCACTTCGCTTGAAGATCTCGTCCGCCGGTCGGATTCCGCCCGGCTCGCACTTGAGCACGCACAGGCCGAAGTCTCGGAGGCCTCGATGGCGCACGACGTCGCCTACCAGTCGCGCCAGAGCGCGGAGGCCGTGCTGTCGGTCGCCGGCAAGGAGGCCACGGGCATCGAGTCCCGGCTGGAGGCTCTCCGCCAGCTTCAGGACCGCGGCGAGGGCCTCGATGAGGGCACGCAGGCAGTGCTCCAAGGCCTCGACAATCCGTCATTTTTCACCCCGGCCATTGCGGGCGCGGTCGCCCAAAACATTCAGGTCGAGCCCAGGTTCATCCCGGCCGTCGAGGCCGCGATGGGATCCGCCCTGCAGGTGATCGTCTTCAAAGATCCGGGCGTCGCGGAATCCGCCCTCCTCACGCTTTCGCGCAACCGGCTCGGCCGCGCCGCGCTGATCCCGTCGGAATGGATCAACCGCGCGGAGCACGGCGCGCAGGAGCTTCCGTTTGGAACGCTCGGCCGCGCCTCGGAGTGTGTCGGCGGCGCGGGCGACGCGGCGGACCTCGCGCGCCATCTTCTCGCCGGCGTGCTTGTCGTGGAAAACCTCGAGGCCGCTTTCCGCCTGCGCCCGCAGGCACCGGGATTCGCCTACGCGACGCTCGATGGCGAGTTCATCTCCCACGAAGGGATCATCCAGGGCGGACAGGCCGGCGACAACCCCGGCCACTCGATGCTCCAGCGCAAGGCCCAGATCGCGCAGCTTGATGTGGACCTCGCCGCCTCGACCGCGCGCCTCGATTCGCTCGCCGCCGAGCGCGCCCGCGCCGGCGAGGCTCTCGACGCCGCCACCGAACGCCTGAAATTCGCGCGCGAGGCAGTGCAGGTCCGTCATGTGGAATCCGCCTCGCTCGACAACGAGCGGCGGCATGTCGAGCGCCAGCTTGCCGACGCCGAGGCGAAGCGTGACTCGTTTGCTCGCGAGACGGTCGCGATCGGCGAATCTCTCCGCGCAAGCCTCGCCCACCTCGGCGAGCTCGAGTCCACAATCGCGGTCGCGACCGCCGAGCTCGACGCGTTCCGGATCGCGCGCGGTGAGGCGGAGGTCCAGGTCCAGGCCGCCCGTGAGCGCGAGAGTGTCGCGCTCGACGCGCTTAACGAAATCCGCGTTCGCGTGGCCACCGAGCGCCAGCAGCAGGAAAACCTCCACCGCCAGCGCGGGCCGATGGCCGCCCGTCTGATCGAGCTCTCCGAGATCCTCGACGCCCGGCGGACGGATATCCAAAACTACGAGGCACGCATCGAATCGCTCGCGGCAGAGGACGCCTCGCTGCGGGTTTCGATCGCCGAATGGCAGGAATCCCTCTCCGCCGAAGAGGCGAAGGTCGAGGCAATCGCAGCCGCGCGCGCCGAGGTCCACGGGACCGCCGACTCGGTCGAGAGCGCGCTCCGCAACGCCCGCCAGCAACTCGTGCGGATCCAGGACGAGCGCGGCCGCGTCGAGGTCAAGTGCGCGCAGCTCGAGATGCGCATGGAAAACATCCGCGCGCACATCGTCCAGCGGTTCCAGATCGATTTCGAGACATTCGAGCCCGACACTTACGCGCTGCTCGTCGCGTTCCGCGACCGCAACAAGCGAAAGCCCGGATCCGAAACCGGCGAGTCCGAACCCGCGCCCTCGGCCGGGGAGGCGACGCCTGAGGAGCCAGTGCCCGAGACCGAGCCGTCGCCGGGCGAGGGGATCCCGTGGGACCGCATCGCCGAAATCGTCGCCGAGCTCACCGAGCGGGTCGAGTCAATGGGCCCGGTCAACGTGGATGCCATCCAGGAATTTGACGAGCTCGAGCAACGCTATATCTTCCTCGAAAAACAGAACGCCGACCTCGTGAACTCGAAGACCGAGCTCCTCGAAGTCATCGGAAAAATCAACCGCACGACAAAAGAACTCTTCGCAGAGACGTTTGAAAAAATCCGGGTAAACTTCCAGGAGATGTTCACCGAGCTCTTCGGCGGCGGACGCGCGAACCTGATGCTC
>DYRS01000201.1 GCA_020718585.1 Chthoniobacter flavus | reverse complement strand
ACCATATCCTCTGTCATGGCGCGAAGATTACAGCAACTACCCACGGTGAGTTCAGCCCTAAACGCTGGCTCCTCTACCTTTTCTTCTCAATTATGGGCCGTGAACGGCTACGACCGCTTGAAACGTCGCGGCCAGTTTTGGTCTCCTCGTGGCCTGGCCGATATGCTCGACATCGACGTCGCGGTCAAAAACGACACCCTTGAGTTCCTGTGGAACTGATTTTTGCAACTATCAGAGATGCGCCCGACGTGACAGCCGGCATTGCAAGCCAGCCGATTGCTGGTAGAAGACATCCTCTCATGGAAATAACTATTCACCCGTCCAGCGTGCTCCGACGTCCGCCCGAATCGCGCGCCCGCGCCGTGCCCCACGGGAGCCATCCGTGACCGTCCTCGAGGTTTTGAATGCGGCAACGGATTTCCTTCGGAAGTGCGAGGTTGAGAGCCCGCGCCTGAATGCCGAGCACCTCCTCGCGCATGTCCTCCACAAGAAGAACCGCATCGAGCTTTACATCGAATTCGAGCGGACGCTGGGCGAGGCCGAGCGCGCGCCGCTGCGGGAGCTTGTCCGCCGCCGGTCCGAGGGGATCCCGCTCCAGCACCTGCTCGGCACAGTGGATTTTATGGGGCTGGAATTTGCGACTGACGCGCGTGCGCTCATCCCGCGCCCGGAGACCGAGCTGCTCGTCGGACTGGTTCTTGCCGAGGGTGCTGGGCTCCGCATCGCGGATGTCGGCACCGGCAGCGGGGTTATCGCTCTGACCCTTGCCAACAAGCTGCCGGAGGCCGCAGTCGCCGCCTGCGATATTTCCCCCGACGCGCTCGCGCTCGCCCGTGAAAATGCGGACCGGCACGGGCTCGCCCGACGGATCACATTTCTTGAGTGCGACCTGCTCTCCGGGTTCGACGGTCCGGCGGACGCCGTGGTCGCAAACCTGCCCTACATTTCGACAGTCGAAATCGCGACGCTCTCGCGCGAGGTCCGGCACGATCCAGTGCTCGCGCTCGACGGCGGAGCGGACGGACTCGACCTCGTGCGCCGGCTCACCCCCGAGGCCGCCGCAAAGCTTGCGCCCGGCGGGCTTGTTGCGCTCGAAATCGGTCTCGGGCAGGCGGCCGAGGTCGCCCGAATCCTCGCTGCGCACAATTTTCGCGACATCTCGATCCGCCGGGACTATCAGAACATCGAAAGGTTTCTCATCGCCAGACATGGATAAAATTCTCGTTCACGGGGGACGTCGGCTCGCGGGCACTGTCCGGATCAGCGGGTCGAAAAATTCGGCACTCCCGATCCTTGCGGCCGCGCTGCTCACGAAGGAAACATGTGTGATTTCGCGCGTGCCGGATCTGAGCGACATCCACTACATGCTCACGATCCTGAGCGAGCTCGGCTGCGAGGTCGAGCGGGCGAGCGGGGTGGTGACGATCAAGGCGGAAAACGTGGACACCGAGGCGCCCTACGACATCGTGCGCAAGATGCGCGCGTCGGTCTGCATCCTGGGTCCGCTGCTCGGGCGCGAGAAAGAAGCGACGGTTTCGCTGCCCGGCGGGTGCATCATCGGCGACCGGCCGATTGACCTCCATCTGCGCGGGTTCGAGGCACTCGGCGCGGCCGTGCGGGTCCAAGCCGGAAATGTGAAGGTCCTCGCCCCCGAGCTCAGGGGCTCGATCATCAACCTTCGCGGGAAATTCGGATCAACCGTGCTCGGAACCGATAACGTGATGATGGCCGCCGTGCTGGCCGACGGGACGACCGTGATTGACGGCGCGGCCGAGGAGCCGGAGGTCGTTGATCTTGCGAATTTCCTGATCGCGATGGGCGCAAAAATCGAGGGCGCCGGAACCCGCCGGATCATTATCGAGGGGGTCAAGGAACTCCATGGTGCCGAGCACGAGGTCATCCCCGATCGGATCGAGGCAGGGACGTTCCTTGTCGCCGCCGCGATCTGCGGCGATGGAGTCACGCTCATCCGCGTCGAGCCGAAACACCTTCTGGCCGTCACCGAACCGCTCGCGCAGGCGGGGTTCGACATCGAGTCCGGCCGCGAAAAAATCACGATCCGGCCGGGTGCCACCCGCCGCGCGCTGAAGCTCGACGCGCACCCCTACCCGGGGTTTCCGACCGACATGCAGGCCCAGATGTGCGCGCTCCTCGCGACGACCGACGGGATCAGCGTCGTCACCGACAACGTCTTCCCGCAACGGTTCATGCACGTCGCCGAGCTCAAGCGGATGGGTGCAAACATCGAACTCCAGGGGCCGACCGCGATCATCCACGGCGTCGAAAAACTCGGCGGTGCGCCAGTCATGGCCAGCGACCTCCGCGCGTCTGCCGCGCTTGTTCTCGCCGGGCTCCATGCCGACGGGATCACCGAGGTCAACCGCGTGTATCACATTGACCGTGGCTACGAGTCGATTGATGAAAAGCTCAACGCCCTCGGCGCGGAGATCGAGCGGGTCAAGGTGTAGCGCGCGGGTGCTACTAGGTTTCTTTTTCGATCCGCTCGCTCAGCCACTGCTTGATCATGCTCTGGTAATTCAGGTATCGCGAGCGGGCGAGCCGCTTGATGCGGGCTAGCATGCGCGGGTCAAAGCGCAGTGTGATCGTCGTCGAGTCGCGGTTGTCGTTTTTGAGCATCGAGCCGTTCATGAGCCGCGGGTCGAGCGCGGTCTGCTTCCAGAACGCGATCTCTTCCTCCTTCGACCCGAATGCGGGGAGGTCCTTCCATTTCGTGAGCACGCGCATGGTCAGTTCTGTTCGGAGTTTTTCCTGTCGTAGAAGTTTTCCTCTTCCGGTGTCATCGCGCGCGAGAACATGACCCGGTAGAGCTTGCCGTCGGTCCAGAAGACCGAGAAGAGCGCGAGGCTCGAGATCGAGCGGCCAAGGATGAAATACCGGGCCTCGCGGCCGAGAGCCTCGTCAATCTCCGGCATGATCCGGATGCTGAACGGATCCTCAAACGACTCCTCGACGTCCTTGGGGGAGAACTCTTCGGGAGAATAGCCGGTCCAGTCAAATTCCATCAGGTTTCCTTGGCGTGTTGGATGAGTTCCACTTCGTAACCTTCGGGAGCGTCCACGAACGCGATGACCGACCCGCTGGATGATGCGTGCGGACCGTCGCTGAGCGGGTAGCCGAGCGCGGCGGAATGCTTCACGAACGCCTCCATGTCATCCACCTCGAACGCAAGATGCGTGAGATCGGGGCCGACCACGACCGGTCCGCTCCCATCAAATTTGCAGATCTCGATCAGCTCTTCGCTGTCGGGTGCCTTGAAGAATACAAGGAGTGACCCTCGTCCGCTCGTGCTGCGCCGGACCTCTTCGAGCCCGAGCACATCGCGGTAGAAGGAAACCGTCTTCTCCAGATCGGAAACCCGGAACCGGGTGTGGAGGAGCTTCTTGACCATCGGCAACCCTTATGCGAGCACGAACGATTGGGAAAGCTGAAAAACGCGATCTTGGAAATT
>DYRS01000049.1 GCA_020718585.1 Chthoniobacter flavus | reverse complement strand
GGTCGGCACTACAAGCCCTTTTGGAGAGGACCCCCCTGTAAAAGAGCGGGCTAGATTTTCACACCGAGACGCTTATATGCGGACCGGATTTGCGCGGCCAGAGCATCCACCGTGCGACCGGCGAGCAGGAGTTCGCGGGTGGAATCCTGCCACTGTTGGAGCTGTTCCTTTGAGGCCATGAATTCCGGTTCCGGCGGATGGGTGAGGTTGCCCGGCCAGCGGTAGCTGCCGTCGGCCCGGACCTCGACTCCCGGCTGTTTTTTGAATTCCTCGACCGCCTTCCGGAAGTCCTCAACCGCTTGGCGCTTCTTGCCGACCTCGCGCATGTAGCGGACGAATCCGTCGCCGTCGCCCTTGCCGTCGAGGTGCATGAAATAATAGACGAGGAGGTAGGAGGTGAAATACATCCGGCGGGCCTCCTTCGGGTCGGAGGACAGCGTCCGGCTCCATTCCTCGGGCGAAATGGTGAGGAGTTTTTCGAGGGGATAGGGATCGGGAACTCCGCCTCGTGGCTTGAGAAAATCGAGATAATCCTTGAGTCCGGACTTGGCCGAGGCGACGCGGAAGATCCCGAACCGCAGCGGGAGGATGTTCGTGTATTCGGCTGTCCCCTCGACCGCCCACTGCGGGAGGAGGTCGAGCCATGCGTGCATCATCTGGTGGGTGAGCTCGTGGACGAGCGTGTCGGAACGGTAGTCCGACGATTTTGCGAAGCTCTTGCCGACCTCGCGCAGCCCGATGCTCTCGAACGGCACGACGAACATACTTCGCGAGCGCATGTAAACGCCCCCGCTGTTGGGCATGCCTCCCTCCTTGGCGTAGCGCTCGCGGGTCCGCACAAGCAGCGCGCGGAACCGGTCGCCATCCTCCGGCGCGGGGGAGATCCCCCACGGGAGCGCCTTGAGCAGCTCGTAGGTCGCCTCGAAATTCCTGGCGATGTCGCGCAGCAGGCTTTGGGTGAGCCGCCCCTCCGAGGTGAACTCGAAGTGCGGGGTCCGGTAAACATAGGTTTGCGACGCATCGTCCTCCTTCACGACATCGATCGACAGCTTCGCGCTGTCAACGCCCACGGAATCCGGCAGGGTGATCGGGCGGGAATTTTTCCACTCCTCGAGATACGCGCGGTCGGCGTCTGCGAGCGAGGCGACCGGCATCGTCGAGCGCTGTCCGTTGGATGCGCGTAGGACAACGGATGTTCCGTCGAAGCTGACCAGGCTGGCGCGCACAGGCACGCTGCCGGAGGGCGACCATTCGCGCTCGGGGGCGACAGAGAACTGCGCGGACGCCCCGGCCAAGGCCAGCCAGACGAACGCGGCTGCCAGCGGACGCGCTTTCATCTGGAATCTGAAAATTCGCCCGCGAATCGCGCGAAGGAACGCGAATAATGCCAGTCCAATCAAGCGATCCGTGGCTCCACCTGCGAGGTTCGCTTTGCGGTCTATGCGCATGCTCTTGTCATTCGCATCATTTTGCACGATTAGTGGGCCTCTTTCTTTCTTCCGGGGTTCACCGGGAAAAGAGTGCGTCGAGCACCTGTTCGGAATCGGAGAAGTCGTCGAAAAGGAAATCCGGCGAGTGGGCGGCGAGATCATCGCGCGAGTGGATGCCAGTCGCGACGGCTACGGTCTTTGCGCCGATCGCGCGGCCGCATTCGATATCCTTCGGAGTGTCGCCGATCACGAAGATCCGCTCGGGCGGGAACTCGCCGCCGTGCTTCTGCACCGCCCGGGTGCCGGCAAATTTTCCGAGCTCGTTCCGGTCGTGGTGGTCGTCGGCAAACGCGCCGAACTCAAAATATTCCCAGATCCCGTAGTGCCGGAGCTTGATTTTTGCGCCGCGGACGAGGTTCCCGGTGAGGAGCGCGACGACGGCGTCGGGGCGGGAGGTGAGCACGTCGAGGACGGCGAGCATGCCGGGGAGCACGCGCCCGGCATGCTCTGGCATCCGCCCGGCCAGCTCGTGGAGGTAGCTGTCGAGAAGGCCCGTGATATTTTCCGGCGTGGTCTCAAGCCCGTGCTTTTCGAGCAACGCCCGCGCGATCGCCGAGTCGGTGGACCCAGCAAGAACGATGCCGCAGAAATCCTCGTCCACACCGAAGCGGGATTTCATCGCCCGGATCAGCGCCGCCTCGCCCGCTCCACCCGACGTGATGAGCGTCCCGTCAATATCGAAAAGGAACAGCCTACGTTTCGTCATCTTCCTCGTCTTCGGGTTCGGGCTCGAGGATGTCGCCGTGCTTGCTGAACTTGCGCTGCCGCTTGCCGGCGGGGAGCGGGCTGAGCGTCATGCCGATCGCCCGGCCGACGAGCTTCGGCTCCATGTCCACGTGGGCCATCCCCGCCAGATCCACGCGCACCCGCTGCACGACCTTCATCCCGAGATCCTGGTGCGCCATCTCGCGACCGCGGAACTGGAGGTGGACCTTGACCTTGTTCCCCTTGTCTAGGAAGTCCTCGGCGTGGCGGACCTTCGTGATGTAGTCGTGCTCGTCAATGTTCACGCGGAACTTGACCTCCTTCACCTTTGTCACCACCTGCTTGTTTTCCTTTTCCTGCTTGGAAAGGTCGTAGCGGAATTTTCCGAAATCGACGATCCGGCAGACCGGTGGCTGTGCGTTTGGAGCGATCTCGACGAGATCGAGGCCCATGCTCCGGGCGCGGCGGATCGCCTCGTCGAGGCGCATGATGCCGAGTTGTTCGTTGTTGGCGGCAATGATGACGCGCACCTCGCGGGCGCGGATCCTCTCGTTGATGCGAATATCCTTTAAGTTAATGTGGCCTCCGGGTTGGTTTGACAGAAAACGGAAACGCGGAGGGCGGAACCGCCGCCGCGGACTGCACGGGAAAACTTGGCATCATGCACTGCATGAATCAGCTTCTGCGGGAAAATATCTGCATGTATCAATGTGCCGGTCAAATTCTGTCGCGCGCAGGATGAAAGGAATTTCGCGCGCGGCGCAAGAGGAAATTTCGCGGAGGCGGAAAAAACGAAAAAAAAACGCCGGAAATTTCTTTCCGGCGCCTTGGTTGAATTGTGTGGTGTCTGGGGTGTTAGCGCCGACGAAAATCGCCACCGCCACCGCTGCGTCCGCCACCGCTGCGTCCGCCGCCGCCGCCGCCACCGCGTCGGTCGTCACGGAAATCGCGCCGTGGGGGGCCGTCGAAACGTCCGCCGCCGCCGCCGCCGCCCGGAGGACGGTCTTCGCGCGGCCGCGCCTCGTTGACTGTGAGCGCGCGCCCGTCGAGTTCCTTGCCGTGAAGCGTCTCGACCGCGGCCTGCGCCTCGGAGTCCGACGACATCGTGACGAACGCGAACCCGCGCGAGCGCCCGGTGAATTTGTCCTGCATCAGCATGACTTCCGAAACGGAACCGCACTGCGAGAACATGTCCTGAATGGCAATCTCGGTCGTATTGAACGAGAGGTTGCCCACATATAGTTTGTTGCCCATGTTGTTATTATATTCGCATTGGGATCGGAGACTGTTCCCGACTGCCGGGTTTCAAACCTCCGCAGGAATCTTCCGCGCGGCGTTCACCAAATCACGACCTCATCTGCTGGGTGCGCTTATTGACCGGTTTTGGGGTTTTTGCAAATGATTTTTTCCCGTGATTGACGGGAGGCTCGGATTTTTTGAGAGTCTTCCGCGATGCGCCGCATGATACTACTGACAACCGTGATCGTCTGGCTCGCTGTTTCTGGCGGGGTCCGGGCGGCGGAGCAGGAGATCCGGGTGCCGTTCAATTTCCAGTGGGGGGAGTCTACGCAGAGGCTTGAGGAGAGCCTGGGCAAGGTGCGGGCGAAGGTGGTCGAGCGCAAGATGGTTGACAAGCGAAGCGTGCTCGTCGTCGAGGGGATCCCGCAGAAGCTGCTCCAGCGCGCTCTCTTTTACTTCGAGTCGGATTCGCTCAACGAGATCGAACTCCACTACGGCGACCGCTCGTGGGACTCGACGCAATACGCGACGTTCTTCGACCAGACCCGGCGGAACATCGAGATGAAATACGGGATGGGCCGGGTGATCGCGCGGCAGAAAACCCGCGATGGGGAGATCTTGCAGACGCTCATCGGCTACCAGTGGGTCCAGGCGTCCACCTCGCTCCAGCTCTTCCTCTACACGGCGGAGAAGGGGGCGGAGGCGCTGCGCGTGCTCAGCCTGCACTACAAGGGGATCTGATCCCTCCGGCTCCGCTCAGGGCGGGTATTGCAGAGCCATCGCGCGGGCGGTCGAGGCGATGCTTTCGCGGAGCGCCTCAGGCTCGAGAACGACAGCATGGCGCCCCCACCCGAGGATCCAGTTTTCGAGATCCGGGGCAAGCCCTACCTCGAGCGTCAGCTCCGCGCCGCCGCCGGGAAGGGGCTTGAGCTTTTGAGATTTGTGCCAGACCCGCTCGGAGGCGAGGCGGGCGGCGAAGTCGTCGAGGCGCACGCGCACGCGGACCGTCCTCCCGGCTTCGAACGCCATGAAGCTGTCCTTCATCATCTCGCCGAGCGAGAAGTCGGCCGGCCTGCGGAACGTCGTCTTCCTTGGCTTGGGCCGGGAGAGCCGGGTGAGGGCGAACGTGCGGATCTTTCCGCGCACGAGGTCGTTGGCGATGAGATACCACTGGTTGTTGATACATCCGAGGTGGTAGGGCTCGACCCGGCGGCGCTCGGATTTCGGCTTGCTCAGCGCGTGGTAATCAAACTCGACAACGCGTCGGGCGAGGATGCAGTCGGCAAGGATGTTGAAAATCTCGAGCTCCTGTGCGGCGGGGCCCATCGGCCGGAACGAGAACGCGGCACCGAGGTCGGCGAGCGAGAACGAGACCTCGTCGCGCAGCCCGGAGGTGATCTTGTCAAACGCGTCGCGCAGGGGGGCCTCGAACGCCGTGCCGCGGTATTGCTCGATCGCCTTCTGCGCGACGAGCAGGGCGACGACCTCGCCCTGGGTGATGTTCGCGGCGGGAAACGAGCTCACCGGCTTCGTGTAGTGGAACCCGTGCAGCGCGGAATCGTAGTCGATCGGGAGCATCATCTGGTCCCTCATGAAATCGATGTCGCGCTGCACGGTCTTGTAGGAGACCTCGAAGACGTCGGCGAGGGACGAGCAGTTCGGGAATTTTCCAGAGGCGATCATCTCGTGGATCCGGATCATCCGGGCGTATGGCGGGCGCGTGCCGCGCGAATCGGGCCGCCGGAGCGGGGGGGGGATGCGGCGGGCGGGTTTGCTAGTGTGTCGCATGGGACATCTTGTGTCCCATGCAGCGGCCGAAGTCAAACCGATTCCGGCGGCGGCTCGGCGGCTGGATGCCTGCGCCAACAAATGAGAGCCGGAGGATGCGCGTGCCGATCTGCGGAAATTTCTTCCGGCTTGTGGTTGGGCGGGGATCCGGCGAGGCTGGCGGATGCCCGGATGTTATGCGGTTTTTCACAAGCAGCTCGGCGACCTGGTGCTCCTTGAGCCGGCGCTGGCGCGGCTGCGGGAGTTTCATGGCGCGCCGGTGCGGCTGCTGACCCGCAACGGGCACGCCGATCTGGTGCGGCTGATGTCCGGGGTCGGGGCGGTTCGCGGGCAGCCGCTCGCTCCATCCGGCGACCTCTACTGCTACGACCCGCTGAACAAATCAGCGCTGCGGTCGCTGCTCGCGCCGGCCGCGCGGCGGCATCTCGTGATCCCCGAGCGCGCCGAGCTCGCGTGGTATCACCGGTTTCTTTTTCCCACACCCGCCGGCCCCGAGCTCGGGGACTCGTATGTGGCGGAGTTCTTTTGGGAGCGGACGCCGGTGCCGGCGGCGGGCGGGTTTCGTCCACCCCGGCTGGCCGCGCCGCCTGCGAAATGGGCGCCCGACGGAGTGCCGTCCGGTGGGTTCGTGCTGGTCAATCCGACCGCCGGATGGAGGAAAAAGTCGTGGACGGCCGACGGCTGGGCGGCACTGCTGAAGTCCCTGGGGCCGCGGGAAATCATCCTCACCGGGGGCGGTGCCGGGTGGCAGGTTGATCAATGCCGGGCGATCGCGGGCGCGGTCGGAGCGGGATTTCCGAGGACGTCACTGCGGGAATTTTTGTGGCTCTGTGCGAATGCGCGGCTGGTCCTGACGGTTGACGGATCGGCATCGCATCTGGCGGCCGCGTTCGGGGTCCCCTGCTTCACGCTCTTCGGCCCGACAAGCATTGCGAACTGGCACCGCCCGGCTCCCGGCCATGCCGCATTTCAGGCCGCCCCGGATACCGACGGGGTCAGGCGGCTGCGAAAAATTCCGCCGGAACCGGTTATCAGGGCGCTGGCTGAATTTCTCGCCCGTCCGGCCGTGCGCTGACGCGATCAGCGCGGCGGAGGCCGCCGGGGAGGCCGGTCGTCGGGAACAAGAGAGATGGAAATCGTCCCGGATTCGGTTTCGATTTCGCGGGGTCCGTCGCGCAGGATGTTGAGATACGGCTTCGGCACCTGCGCAAACGACTGGCCGGGAATGATGTCAATGATCCCGACCGTGCGTCCGGGCAGCCCGAGCGCGTCCTCGAGGAGCCCGACGATGTCGCGCGGCGAGATGCGGGTCTCGCGCCCGGCATTGAGGCGGACCCACAGCATCCCCCGCGCGGGCGGGCGGAGCAACGGGATGCGGGCGGGCTCGGGCGCGCGCGGCTGCTGTGTTGTGGCGGCGGGCTTGGAGCCGGGTTTGGAGCCGGGTTTGGAGCCGGGCTTTGCAGGCTTTGCGGGTTCCTTGTTATCCGGTTCGGGTCCCGAGAGCAGCTCGTAAAGTGCGGCGGCGATGTCGGTCGAGCTGTAGCCCTCCTCAAGAAGGCGGTCCACGACGGCGGTGGCAAGGTTCCCACGGTTGAGGACCTCGCGGATTTTTTCCAGGAGCCCCTCGACCCGGCGCTCCTCGACCGCGCCGGCCGAGGGGATCGTGCCGCGGTGGATTTTTGTCCGCGTGAACCGCTCGATGAACTGGAGCTTGTAGATGTCGCGTCCGGAAACAAATGTGACCGCCATCCCCTTGCGTCCGGCGCGCCCGGTGCGCCCGATCCGGTGCACGTAATCCTCCGCGTCGTAGGGGAGGTCGTAGTTGACGACCAGCTCGAGCTCGTCCACATCGATCCCGCGCGCGGCGACGTCGGTGGCGACCAGGAATTCAAATTCCGCCTTCTTGAACTTGTTCATCACGCGCGTGCGCTGGGCCTGCGCGATCCCTCCGTGCAGCCGGTCGGCCGAGAACCCTTGCGCGATCAGGTCGTCCGCCAGCTCGTCAACCATCCGCTGGGTATTGCAAAATATGATCCCGAGCTTAAACCCGTGGAAGTCCACGAGCCGAATGAGTGCCTCAAATTTCATCCGCTGCGGGGTCTCGTAATACCATTGCTCGACGGTCGGCACCGTGAGCTCGCGCTGCTCGATTTTGACCGACTTCGGATCGCGCGAGTGGCGGCCGATGAGATCGCGGATCTGCTTCGAGACGGTCGCCGAAAAAAACACGGTCTGGCGTTCCGAGGGCGTTGCCGAAAGGATTTTTTCGATGTCCTCGCGGAACCCCATGTCGAGCATCCGGTCGGCCTCGTCGAGCACGACGAGCTTCACGCCGCCGAGCGCGAGCGTGCCGCGATCCATGTGGTCCATGATCCGGCCCGGCGTGCCGATGACGATCTGCACGCCCTTCTTGAGCTCGTAGAACTGGCGCTCATACGAGGCGCCACCGTAGATCGGCACCGCGTGGATCCCGCGCTTGTGGGTCGAGAGCTTGTGGACCTCGTCCGCCACCTGGGTCGCAAGCTCGCGGGTCGGGCACAGGATCAGCACCTGCACCGAGCGGTCGCCCGTCTCGCAGAGCGTGATCGCCGGGACCGCGAACGCCGCCGTCTTGCCCGAGCCGGTCTGCGACTGCCCGACCGCATCGTGACCGGCCAGCAGCACCGGAATGGCCGCCGCCTGGATCGGCGATGGTTCCTCAAACCCCAGATCGGCGATCGCTTTCAGGATCTCCGGCGCAATCCCCAAATCCGCAAAATTCAGCTTTCCCATGCGGCGAGACTACTAGCCGCACGGCGTCGCGTCACGGGTTCTTTCCGCACCCCGGCCCGACGCACGACAAAGAAATTTTCGCCGACGGGTTTTCGCTGGAATTTTGCGCGGCGCGGGTTAGAAGTGGGGTGACAGATTTAAAAAAATGGCATCCGACCACAACAAAGCACCCGACCAGTATCTCGATCTCGATGACGATGCCTCCGGCGAGCTGGGCGACAAAGTTCAGCAGGTGCGCGCCGAGCTGGAAAGCCTCAAGCAGAAGCAGGAGGAAATCGAGCGCGAGAAGCAGCGGCTTGAGGAGCTCAAGCGGCGGCAGGACGAGCTCGATGTGGGTCGCGGGGAAATGCTCGACAAGCTCACCCGCTCGCTCGTCGTCGTGCAGCGCGAGGTGGAGGAAACCCAGAAGCGCCTCGAGCAGCTTCACGCGATCTACAACTCGTTCACCCAGCACCTGCGTCATCTCGAATCCATCAACGCCCGATCATGGACTGGCAGCGAACTCCCCCGCGAGCTCAGCAAGGCGATCAGCTCGGTCGAGGATGCGCGGGCGGAATTCATCAAGGCCCAGGCGAAAATCTCGCCCGACGCGCCGCCGGAATATTCGCAGAGCGGGCAGGCCGAGGGCGACTACGCGATGTATGAGGAACGCGGGTTTGCATACTGGCTGCGGAGCGGGTTCGCGTTCACCCTGCCGCTTCAGATTTTTTCCGCCTGCGGGCTTTTGGTCTGGATCTGGACGATTCTTTCCGCCGCGAAGTGAGAGGCTTCTGAGTTATGGCGCGCCCGGCTTCCGCACGATCCACCAAACTGACAGCCGAGGAGCGCCAGCTCCAGCGGAAGGCTGAGCAACTCCGCCGCCAGGAGCAGGAGCTCGAGCACCAGCTCCGGATGCTTCCCGCGAAGATGGAGGCGCGACGGACCCGTGACCGCGAACTGGCGAGAATCCGCGCACACACGGCATCGCCCGCAATCTCGCTCAACGGAGCCCGCGGGCCGCGCGCCGGCCGCCCGGGCGGAAAACCCCGCCCGCTCCCGGCCCGCGAACGCCACAACGCACAGATCAAATTTTTTGTGCTCTGCCTGATTCTGGCGATAATCGTCATCCTGCTCTGGAGGCAAATCCCGCAGTGACGGCTGCCGGATCGGAGCCGACGATGCGCGAACTCAAGAGCCGCGCGCAGCTTCTCAAGCCGGCAATCAAGCTCGGAAAAGCCGGGGCATCGCCGACATTTCTCGCGGAGCTCCGCTCGCTCCTCGAACGAACCCGCCTCGTCAAAGTCCGCTTCGAGGGATTCAAGGATGAGCGCAAAGCGCTCTCCAAATCGCTGGCCGAGGCAACCGGCTCGGCACTCGTCCAGCAGGTCGGCCACACTGCGGTCTTTTTCCGCCCGTGACAAATCCCTCCGAGTTTTTTCTCGCTCAGGCCCTTCTTCTCGATGGCATCAGGTGCCCTGATCCTCGTCGTCTGCGCCTTTTTTATATGTGAGCCCGCGGAGTTTGCCCTCGATGAATGCGTTGAGGTCGCCATCCATCACCCCTTGGATGTCGCTGGTTTGGACGCCTGTGCGAAGGTCCTTGATCATTTGGTAGGGTTGGAAGACGTAGGAGCGGATCTGGTTGCCCCACGCAACATCGCCTTTTTCTCCGTATTGGCGGTCGGCTTCGGCCCGTTTTTTGTCGGCTTCGAGCTGGTAGAGCTTTGCCTTGAGCATCTGCATGGCCATCTCGCCGTTCCGTCCCTGGTTGCGTTCCGCCTGGCAGGTGGCGACGATGCCGGTGGGGACGTGGCGGAGGCGAACGGCGGTTTCGACCTTGTTGACGTTTTGCCCACCCTTGCCTCCCGAGCGGAACGTCTCGCGCTCGATGTCGGCCGGGTTGATCTCGATCGGCACGTCTTCGATCTCGGGGACGGCATCCACGCTGGCAAACGACGTGTGCCGTCGCTTGTTCGAGTCAAACGGGGAGATCCGCACCAGGCGGTGGACCCCCCGCTCGGTCTGGAGGTAGCCGTAGGCGTTTTCGCCGGTGACCCGGAGCGTGGCGGATTTCACCCCGGCCTCGTCGCCGAGCTGGATGTCGGTGATCTCAAACGCGAGCCCGTTGCGCTCCATCCAGCGCTGATACATTCGGAGCAGCATGTCCGCCCAGTCGCAGGATTCCGTGCCGCCCGCGCCGGCGTGGATGATGAGGAATGCGGGGTTTGCGTCAAACTCCCCCGAGAGAAGCGATGTGAGCTCGAATTTGTCGAGGTCGGCGACGAGCGATCGAAACTCGGAGTGGACCTCCGCCGCTGCCGTCGCCTGATTTTCGGGCGGCTCTTCCATTGCCAGTTCACGGAAGACCTGGAAATCCCCGGCTCGCGACTCGAGTGCCTGCAAGGGCAGGATTTTTCGCTTCAGCAACGAGACTTCCGCCATGTCGCGCCGCGCATTTTCCCGGTTGTCCCAAAATCCGGGGGCGGACATCCTCGCCTCGATTTCCGCGAGGCGTCGGGTCAGTTCGGGCAAGTCAAAGAAACCTCCGCAGCGCGGCCAGACGGGCCGAGATCGCGGAGGTGTCCAATAGCTGGAGATCGTCGTTCATCGAAAAAAAATCCCCGGCGGCACCGATTTGATCGGGCTGCCGGGGGAAGTGGGAAACCGAATTATTTGACGTGGCCGGAGACAAGCTTCGTCATCTCGAACATGCTGACCTGCGACTTGCCGCCAAAGATGACTTTGAGCGGGGCGTCGGCATTGATCATCCGCTTGTTGGCCTCATCCTGGAGCTTGTGCTTCTTGATGTAGTCCCAGAGCTTTTTTGTCATTTCGCTACGGGGAAGTGGCTTCGAGCCGACGATCAGCGAGAGTGCCTCGTCGGGCTGGACTGGCTTCAGGAGCGCGGGATTTGCTTTGCGTTTTGTTGTGGGCATAAGTTTTGTTTTTGAAGTTGTGCTGGTCTGGTTGACAACGGAATGAATGCTGGGAATCTCTACACAAGAGCCCGCACGGAGTAAAGCCCCCATCTTACGGATTTTTTTGTGATCGGCAGGCAGGCGGGTCGGCCGCTCCAAGCTCCCCAACCGGCTTCACTTCCCGCCATACGGATCAGCGGCGGGCAAGGCAGTCGAGCAGCGTGCCCGCCACAAAGGCGGCACCGACGACGGCGTTCGCGTGGAAAAATGCGCGGTTCACCGCCTCGACGCCACCGCGCCGGACCTCCGCGTGCTCGAACGCCAGCGCCGCGACCACGACGGCCAGCGAGCAAAAATAAATTCCCCCCATGTCGGCCGCGATCCCGAATGCCGCCAGCCCGGCAAGTGCCGCGACGTGCAGCCGCACCGCGAGCCGCAGAGCTCCGGGCACGCCGAGCCTCACGACCATTGACCGCAGCCGCTCCCGGACATCCACCTCAAAATCCTGCGTCGCGTAGATCAGGTCGAACCCGGCCACCCAGAGCAGCACCGCAAGCGCCAGCACCAGCGGCGGCAGAGCAAAGCTTCCTGTCACCGCCAGCCACGCTCCGACCGGGGCAACCGCCAGCGCAAGGCCAAGAAAGAACTGCGCAAAATCGGTAAACCGTTTTGTCAGGGAATAAAAAAACACGATCCCGAGCGCGGCGGGCGAGAGCGCGAGGCACAGCCGGTTGAGCGACCCGGCTGCGAGAACGAACCCGGTCGAGCCGGCGAGGCAGGCGGCGGCGGCGGCCCCCCGCGACACCAGCCGGTGGCGGCCCTCGGTGCGCGGGTTCCTCCGGTCAATCTCCCAGTCGGCCAGCCGGTTGAACGACATCGCCGCCGTGCGCGCAAAAACCATCGCCGCCACGACCCCCGCCGCCACCCGCCACGACGGCAACCCGCCGGCCGCCACAAACATCGCGCCCAGCGCAAACGGCATCGCGAAGACGGTGTGGGAAAACTTGATGAACCGCAGAAAGTCCGCCGTCCGCCCCATGCCCTATTCTTTTTTCCGCCGCCCGGCCTCGTCGAAGAGCTCCACCAGCCCGTCGTCCACCCGGATGTCCACAATCTTCCAGACCCCGCCGGTGCGATAAAAATAAAACCTCCACCGCAGCGGCAGGTCCTTGTTGAGCGAGACGCACGTCTGCCGGACGAGGTTCGTGCCGACTTGCAGCGTGTCCACCACCTCGTAGCCCGCCACCGGGCCGTAGCTGTCGAGCGCCTTCTTCGTGCTCGACATCAGCTCGCGCGCGTTCTCCTTGCGCTCGGAGATGATCGTGTTCTTGATGAGCGAATCGTAGGCCGCCTCGACCTGGCCCGATTTCAGCGCCAGAAAAAACGAGGCGATCAGCGCGCCCGGCTCCTCCGCCCGCTGCCTCGCCGCAGGCTCGGGCGGCTGCGCGGCTGCCGGCAACGCCTCCGGCACCGTGCCCCCGGCAGGGAATACCATCCGCTTCCGCGGATCCTCGTCCTGCGCCCGCACGACGGATGCCAGCAACACAACCAACAATAAGATTCGCATCGCGGAAGTGGACTCCATTTTTCGCCTCTGCGCAAGGCTCAGGGTGCCAGAACCCGTGGAAAATGGGTGGGAATTGAAATGGGTGGGGGGTCGCCGAAACTGCCTGATGCGGCCCGGACGGATCAGCGATCCGTCCCATCAGACATCCTGCATTCTGAGCGGGCGGAATGCCCGCAGCGGGTTCGGTTGCAGCGGAGATGCGCGAGCGGCAGATCCTCTTGCCGCTTGGATTCCCGCGGAAAAACCGGCAGGCTGTCCGCTGAAATGATTTTCCGGCATCTGGTTCTCGGCAGTTTTTCAAAGCTTCGCCACGGCTCGCTCGCGGTCGTGCTTCCCGACGGCACGCGGCACGTCTACGGCGGCCTCTACAAAGGCCTGCAGGCGGAAATCACGGTCTTGGACGAACGGTTTTTCCGGCGCTGCGTGCTCTTCGGTGCGATCGGATTTTCCGAGAGCTTCATCGCCGGCGAGTGGGAGACCCCGGATCTCACGAAGGTCATCGCGTGGTTCATCCTGAACTCCGGCGACGCGGCCGCGCTGGAAAGCCCGCGCACGCGCGGCACCGGGGTCTTCAACATCCTCAACATCTTCAACCGCGCGATCCACAGGCGCCGCCCGAACAGCATCGGGAAAAGCCGCGAGAACATCCGCGAGCACTACGACCTCAGCAACCAGTTTTTCAAGCTGTGGCTCGACCCGACGATGACGTATTCGAGCGCGTGGTTCGATTCGCCCGCCACCCCGCTCGAGGAGGCGCAGATTGCAAAATACGACAGGCTCTGCCAGAAGCTCCGGCTGTCGGCGGCGGACGAGGTGCTCGAGATCGGGAGCGGGTGGGGAGGGTTCGGAATCCATGCCGCGCGGAAATACGGATGCCGGATCACGACGGTCACGATATCGGAGGAGCAGTTTGCCGAGGCGTCGGACCGGATCCGCGAGGCCGGGCTCGACGACCGGATCGAGATCCTGCTCCGCGACTACCGGACCCTCCGCGGACGCTTCGACAAGATCGTCTCCATCGAGATGCTCGAGACGGTCGGCGACCGGTATGTGGACTGGTATTTTGAAAAGATCAACGAGCTTCTGAAGCCGCGCGGGCTCCTGGCACTCCAGGCGATTCTTTGCCCCGACCGGCAGTTCCCGATCCTCCGCGACGGGGTAGACTTTATTCAGAAGCACATTTTTCCCGGCTCACTCCTCATGTGCAACGCGCGGATCTCCGAGGCGATGATGGCGTCCGGCGAACTCAACCTCCTCGACTACGAGGACATGGCACCGCACTACGCGCGGACGCTGCGGATCTGGCGGGACAACTTCGAGTCGAGCCTCGATGCGGTGTGCGGGCTCGGGTTTGACAACGCGTTCGTGCGCAAGTGGAGATACTATCTTTGCTACTGCGAGGCCGCATTCGGCACCCGCCACATCACGGTTGCGCAGGCGGTCTATTCGCGGCCCGACAACACCTCGCTCGGCTCGCCGGTTTACCCCGGGGTCTGAGCGCGAACGCGTCTCATGGGCTGGAGCGGGAGGCCGACTGCCTTGCTTCCAGTTCCGCCACGCGGACGACGAGTTGTGTGCCGTAGGGATACGGCGTGCAGTCCAAAGCGAAGAGGCCGGTCTTGGAGTTCTGTGTGAATGCTAGCTTCTGATCGTTGTCCAACCAGCGTGCGGAGCGGATCTCCTGTTTCAAACCGCTGAGCGCGCGCACCCCCGCCTGGCCGCCGGAAACGGTCACATGGTCGTTTCCGCGGATGGGCAGGTTGAAGGCGAAGTAGTAGAATTTCCGGCCGGCCTTCAAAAGAAAATCGCGGCCTGAGCAACGGACGCCATTGATCGGGCGGACTTCGCGCAGGACTTTGGCATAGAGCGCGACCCATTCACCGACGCGACGCAATGCGGCGGCCTCGTATTCGGGGATGCCACCCTGCGCGGTTGGACCGACATTGAGCAGGTAGTTGGCCCCGGCTTTGCGCGTCAGGCAGAGGTTTTCGATGATCTGGGCCGGCGAAAGGTAATTGAAATCGCGAGCGCCCACACCCCAGTGGGCGTTCATGGTCTGGCACATTTCTCCCGCCAGGTATTTGGGCCAACCGCGACGGTCCGGACGTGTCGGCAATCCCTGTTCGAATGTCGTGCTGTCGAGTTCCGGATGTCCCTTAACCCCCTGTGCCTCCATCCCGGTGTTATTGATGATCAGTGCCTCAGGTTGGTGCTTGCGGATGAGTTTGTAGAGACGGTCCTCCTTCCAATCGGCTTCCGTGTGCGCCCAGTTTCCGTCAAACCACAGACCGCCGATCGGCCCATAATTGGCGCACAGGATCTCGACCGACGCATGGAGGTAGTCGAGGTATTTGTCGAACCCATGCCCGCCGTCCGCCGGCGCGGGCATGGCCACTTTTTTCCACCACTGCCAGTCGATTGTCGTATGGTAAAAAAACGGGACGAGATCCTCGGCGCGGCAGGCTTCGACGAATTCGGCCACCAGATCGCGGCCCGCCGGTGAGTGCGGAGCATCAAACGTGGACAGGCCCCGCGTGTCGTAGAGCGAAAAGCCCTCGTGATGGCGGGTCGTCAGGGTCATGTAGCGCATGCCGGCCGCCCTGGCCAGGCGCGCCCACGCCCGCGCATCGAAATCCGCGGCGGTAAAACTCTTCTGCAGCTTATTGTAGTCTTGCGGGCGGATCCCCTGATTCATCATCACCCACTCGCCTGCCCCGAGCTGGGAGTAGAGGCCCCAATGGAGAAACATCCCGTAGGCGAGGCTTTCAAAGCGGGCGATTCGTGGAAGTGGCTTGGGAATAGTCATGGAGCAGGCGGGCCTCCAAACGCTCTGCTCGAACGCAGCCTTCTCCTGCGCCGAAATCCATACGGTCAGCCCCGGGTTTTTGGTCCACGGCAAAACAGACGATGGGGAGGCCTTCGCCATCCGGGACATGGAGGAGGTCTGCCGTGAAGCATTCGCCACTGAGCAACTTTGGGGGGAAATGCTCCTGCCGTGGTCGCAACCCTCAGGAAGCAGAAGAGGTCTGCCGGGAGCGATGCGCACGACCTCCCTGCCGCTCTGCGAATTGACTGGCACGGCATTTGCCTTCACTTAACGACGGAGGGACAGCCAGAGGGCGCGGCCCGTCAGGGGGCCGAACGCCA
>DYRS01000200.1 GCA_020718585.1 Chthoniobacter flavus | reverse complement strand
CGCTCGCGTTCCGCCTGAAGTGCCGCGGCGCCGCGCTCATGAGCCCGGAACAGTAAGCCGGATGCCCGCAATAATAACTTCAGAAGAGTGTGTTGTGACATTTCGATGAAGTCAATATTGGGTCTCTCCGCGTTTTATCATGACAGTGCGGCGGCATTGGCTGAGTCCGGTGCCCGACGACGTGTAGGTGTCGCTCCATGCGGTGATCGAAAGGACAAGCAGAATGCTCAGCCTTATTTTTCCGGACCTTCAGAGAACCCCGGAAAAGTTGCAGGCCGCCTCAACGAGTGTTAAGACGGCCTGCTGTTCCCCCCAGAACAGTTTTGAAGTTATCCGGAAATTTCCCGGGCGCAAGAAATATTTTTAAAAAATATGAAAATATTTTTCAGGCGGGTTTTCCGATCCGGGCGTCACGGTTTGTGAACTCCGGCGGCGACCTTGAGGCGGAGTCCGTTGAGCCGGATGAAGCCGGTTGCGTCGTCCTGATTGTAAGCCTGTGTCGGGTCGGCCTCCATCGTGGCCATGTGCGGGTTGTAGAGGCTGAGCGGGCTTTTGCGTCCGGCGGCGTGGATGCCGCCCTTGTAGAGTTTGACGCGGACGGTGCCGCAGACGTTTTTTTGCGATTCGGTGACGAGCGCCTGGATCGCCTCGCGTTCGGGGGCGAACCAGAACCCGTTATAGACGAGCGTGCTGTATTTCGGGATAAGGCCGTCGCGGAGGTGCATGACCTCGCGGTCCATCGTGAGCGACTCCATCTGGCGGTGCGCGAAGTGGATGATTGCGCCGCCGGGGGTTTCATAGACGCCGCGGCTCTTCATGCCGACGAATCGGTTTTCGACCATGTCAACGCGTCCGACCCCGTGGGCGCCGCCGAGCAGGTTGAGCCGCTGCATGACCCCGAACGGGCTGAGCTCCTCGCCATTGACGGCCACGCAGTTTCCGCGTTCGAATTCCAACTCGACCATCTCCGGCTTGTCCGGCGCATCCTCCGGGAGGACCGAGAGCGTAGTGAAATACTCGCGGTTCTTGAGGTCGCCGGCGTCATACCACGGATCCTCCAAGATCCCCGCCTCGTAGCTGATGTGCAGGAGGTTTCTATCCATCGAATACGGTTTTTTCGTGCTCGCGGCGACCGGCACGCCGTGGGCTTCGGCATACGCGATCATCTCGGCGCGGCCGGGAAATTTTTCGCGGAACCGGGCGTCGCGCCACGGGGCGATGATCTCGATCTCGGGCGCGAGCGCGGCGGCGGTCAGCTCGAAGCGAACCTGGTCGTTCCCCTTTCCGGTCGCCCCGTGCGCAACCGCCGTCGCACCCTCCGAGCGCGCGATCTCGACCATCCGCTTCGCGATCAGCGGACGCGCAATGCTCGTCCCCAGAAAATATTGTCCCTCATAGAGCGCCCCGGCCTGAAGCATCGGATAAATAAAATCGCGCGCAAATTCCTCCCGCAGGTCGTCCACAAAACATTTCTCCGCCCCCGTCGCGAGTGCTTTTTCCTCGAGCCCGTCGAGTTCCTCCCCCTGCCCGACATCTGCACAAAACGCGACGATCTCGGCCCCGTAGGATTCCTTCAGCCAGTTCAATATCACCGACGTGTCGAGCCCGCCGGAATATGCCACAACGATTTTGTTCATCCGTGCAGGCTGCCCGAAATCGAACGAATCCGCAATCCGGCAATGGGAAATAATTTTCCGCGAACGCTCGGCGAAGCCGCAGGCAGTCAATCAATGCCGAGCTCGGGAACCGGCATAAGCTCAGCGATGCGCCGCCGCGCCACCTTCACATATTCGGGATTGGCTGATTCCCGTGAGGTCTGCCGACGAGTGCGCTTGCGACCGCGCGGAATACGGCGGCCGATGCCGACTTGGGATGCGAGGAGACGGCCGGGCGGCCGGTATCGCTGGATTCCCGGACGAGCGGCTCGATCGGAATTTCGCCGAGCAGGGGGATCCCGAGCCGGGCGGCCTCGCGGGCACCGCCGCCGGAACCGAAAATGTCATATCGTCGGCCGTCGCCGGGGCAGACAAAATAGCTCATATTTTCGACGATCCCGAGGATCGGGACGTTCGTCTTGGCAAACATTGAGGCCGCCTTCCGGGCGTCAATCAGCGCGACTTCCTGCGGCGTTGTCACGATGATCGCACCCGCCAGCGCGACGGTCTGCACGATCGTGAGCTGGATGTCGCCGGTGCCCGGCGGAAGGTCAAGGACAAGGATGTCGAGTTCGCCCCAGGCGACCTGCCGCAGGAATTGCTGGGTGTAGCGGGTCACCATCGGGCCGCGCAGGACGGCGGGCGATCCGTCGTCGAGGAGAAATCCCATTGACATCAGCGCGACCCCGTAGCGCGTGACCGGGATGATCCGGTTTTCGTCGTCGGCGGTCGGACGCTCGGTGCCTCCAAACATCAGGGCGATGCTGGGGCCGTAAATATCGCAGTCGCAGAGCCCGACCCGGTGGCCGTCCTCCGCCAGTGCAAGCGCGATGTTTGCGGCGACAGTGGATTTTCCGACCCCGCCCTTGCCGCTTGCCACCGCGATGATCCGGGCGACGCCCTCGATCTTCTGCGGGCCGACTTCTCCGACCGGCGCTGCCGGTGCCTGCACATCAACCTTCACACTCACTTCCCCCACCCCGGGCAGAGCGAGCACCGCCTGCCGCGCACCGTCGCGGATCTCCTTTGCGATATTCGTGTCGCCGGTCGTCACCGCGATCTGGATCCGCACGTCGTCTTCCGCGACCGCAATTTCACGCACGATCCCGAACGAGACGATGTCGCGCGTGAACCCCGGGTATTTGACCGTGCGCAACGCCCCGCGCACCTGCTCCTCGTTTAATGATGTCATCCGCATCCCTTACGCCCGAATCGCGCGCCGGACAAGCGCGGGCTTCGCGCCCCGGCGGCTATTGGTCGTTCGACGCCAAGCGCGACGGTTCTGCTGGCAAGCGGGAGGAAAGGTCATCTCACATGCTGCTGGAGGTCCATTCGAAAGACTGAGTTTTCAATTGCCATAAAACCATATTTCTCCCATATTTGAGGCATGAAAACGACTCTTGAATTGCCGGATGAGCTTTATCGTGAAGTGAAAACCAGAGCCTCCTCGCAACACAGAAAAATCAAAGACCTAGTATCCGAAGGCCTGCGCGCCGTGCTGAAGGCCCATCCCTCGACGTCCACCGATGACAGGAATGAAATAGGTCGGGTTCTGGAAGCATTGGATAATATCCTGCGCTGTCCATCACTGCCAACCGGACGCATCGCCAGCCTGCAATCCGAAGCCCGCAGGCTGCGCTCCGAGGGGTGGAGCCGGGAGGGGGCAGATACGTGAGTCGGCTGCTTCATCTCGATACAAATGCCCTGATCGCCTTGGCCGATCCGGAAGGTGGTGTAGTAAAGTTTGTGCGCGTGCGAGTTCAATCAGGCATGCTCCCCGCCGCCAGCGCTGTGGCATGGCATGAATTCGTGCGAGGCCCGCTCATGCCGGATGAACTTCTGCGTG
>DYRS01000199.1 GCA_020718585.1 Chthoniobacter flavus | reverse complement strand
AATCACCTGTGACGGCCCTCCGTCGATCTACCAAACCGGCGGCCTGCGCGTCCCGCAAGTCCCGCACCCTCACTACGATCCCTGCCCTTCCGACATCGCGCATTGATCATGTCTCTCCCTCTCTTCCACATCGCCGGTGCCCCGTGCTGGCAGGCTCCCGAATTGCTCTCGATCAACCGCCTGTCGGCCCGCGCGGATTTTTTCCCCTTCGATTCTGCCGTTGCGGCGAAAAAAGGGGGCCCGAACCCGCGCGTTCTCCCGCTCGACGGGGAATGGAGTTTCCGGTATTTCGCCCGTCCGGACGATGTGCCGGAGGATGTGCTCGGGGATTTTTCCGCGACGGCTCCGACGGTCGCCGTGCCCGGAAACTGGACCCGGCAGGGCTACGGGACCCCGCACTACACGAACGTGCAAATGCCCTTCCCCGAGGATTACCCCACAGTTCCGGAGGCCAATCCGGTCGGCGTTTACCAGCGCGCGGTGATGGTCCCGAAATCCTGGCATGGCCAACGGATCGTCGTCCATTTCGGTGGTGCCGAAAGCGTCCTGTGCGTCTATGTGGATGGCGTGCCCGTCGGTCTGTCGAAGGATTCCCGGCTGCCGGCCGAGTTTGACCTCACCGCGCACGCCCGGCCCGGGAAGCGGATGGTCCTCACGGCGGCCGTCATCAAATGGTCGGACGCCAGTTTCATCGAGGACCAGGATCAGTGGTGGATGGGGGGCCTGCACCGCAGCGTCTTTCTTTACGCCACGGAAAAGACATGGCTGGCGGATTTTTTTGCCCGCACCGACTTCGATTCGGCCACGGGAGGAGGCAAGCTCTGGCTCACGGTGAAGGCGGGGTTTTCTGGGCAGCCCTTCGCGGGCTGCACCGCCACGGCGCAGCTTTACGCGCCGGACGGGCGGGCCGTCTGGAAAAAGCCGCTCGCCGAAGATATCGTTACAGAGGGAGGGATGCGCTTCGATCACAGGCAGTGCCGGTTCGAGGTCGCGCTCCCCGAGGTAGCTGCGTGGTCGGCGGAATCCCCGGCTCTTTACCGGCTGGTCGTCACGCTTTCCTCGCCCGAGGGGACCCGCGAGGCCGCCGCCGCGTGGATCGGGTTCAAACGCGTGGAATCGCGCGACGGGGAAATGCTCCTCAACGGCCGCCCCGTGCTCATCCACGGGGTGAACCGCCACGAACACGACGGCCTCACCGGCAAGGCGATCTCGCGCGAGTCCATGGAGCGCGATGTCCGGCTCCTCAAACAACACAATTTCAACGCGGTCCGCACCTCGCACTATCCAAACGCGCCGTATTTTTGCGAGCTTTGCGACCGGCACGGGCTCTACGTCATCGACGAGGCTAACATCGAGTCGCACGCCTTCCACAACACGATCTGCGACGAGCCCCGCTACGCCACCGCGTTCCTTGACCGTGTCAAAAACATGGTCGAGCGCGACAAGAACCATGCCTCGATCATCTTCTGGTCGCTGGGCAACGAGAGCGGCCACGGGGCGAACCACGATGCGGCCGCCGCATGGGTGCGGCGTTTCGATCCCAGCAGGCTCCTTCATTACGAGGGGGGGATTTCGATCGGGCAATCCCGCGCGACCTGGCACGACGGGCACGCGGTCACGGACATCATTTGTCCGATGTATCCGTTCCACCATGTGCTGCGGGAATGGGCGCGCGACCCGAAACGCGACCCCCGCCCGGTCATCCTCTGCGAATACTCGCACGCGATGGGCAACAGCAACGGCGGCCTCGGCGAATATTATGACATCTTCCGCTCGGAACGCGGCATGCAGGGCGGCTTCATCTGGGAGTGGGCCGACCATGCCCTGCTGGAACGGACCGCCGACGGACGTCCGTTCTGGGCCTACGGAGGCGACTTCGGCGACGAACCCAACGACGCGAACTTTGTCTGCGACGGGATCGTGGGCGCGGACCGGGTCCCCCATCCGGCCATCCATGAATTCCAGCATCTCGCCCAGCCGGTCAGCGTCTCGCTCGTTTCGCGCGAGGGGGAAAATGTCACCGTGGAGATCGCCAACCGCAGGGATTTTTCCCCGCTCGACGATTTGGCGGCGTCCTGGTCGCTTTTGAAGGATGGCACCCTCTGCGGGCGCGGGCAGCTCGCGCTGCCTCCTGTCGCCCCCGGTGAGAAGGCCACCGTGACGATCCCGCTCGGGCTCGCACCCACCGCCGATGCCGAGTGGATGCTCGACATCGATTTCCGCTCGAAGAAATCCACATGGGCGGTTCCCGCCGGTCACCTCGTTGCCTGGGACCAGCTCGCGCTGACCGCCCGGCCGGCTGCCGCGAAGCAAAAGCCCGCTCGCCAGCTCGCGGCCCCCGGGGTGGATTCCTCCCGTGACGCCATTTTCGTTTCCGCAGGCCCCGGCCTTTTTTCCTTCTCGCGTGCGACCGGTGCGCTGGAATCCCTCCGGCTCGGCGGCAACGAGATCCTCGCCTCGCCCCTGCGCCTCAACCTCTGGCGCGCGGCGACCGACAACGACGGCATCAAACTCTGGACGGGTCAGCAGGGCAAAGCACTCGGCCGATGGCTTGCCGCCGGTTACGACCGGCTCCGCTACCGCCTCGAATCCCTCGCCGTCGGCAAGCCCACCCGCGCGGGCGTGAGTGTCGAGATGACCGAACTCCTTTTCGGCGCGGACAAGGCCCCCGCTTTCCGCCATGCCATGACCGCCCGCATGGACGGGGACGGACGGATGCGCACGAGTCACGTCCTCCAACGCCTGCGCGACGACCTGCCCGACCTTCCCCGCGTCGGGCTGGAGGTGGCATTCGTTCCCGGATTCGAGCACCTCGAATGGTATGGGCGCGGCCCCTGGGATGCCTATCCCGACCGCTGCCGCTCGGCGCGGCTCGGCCGCCACTCCTCGACGGTCGCGGCGCAATACGTCCCCTACGTGATGCCGCAGGAACACGGCCACCACTGCGATACCCGGTGGATGGCGCTCGGCGGCCCATCCGGGGTGCTGCGCGTGGACGCCCCCGGGCTCTTCGGCTTCGCCGTGCGCCACCATTCCGACGCCGATCTCTTTTCCGCCAAGCACACCACCGACCTTCCAGAAGACGCCAGCACCTGGCTCTACCTCGACCACGCCCACCGCGGTCTCGGCACACAGAGCTGCGGCCCCGACACCCTGCCCCAATACCTCCTCAACCGCCCGGCCTACCGCTTCGCGTTTGAATGGGATTTCCGGGAAGCTTTGCTTGCGGACCGTTCCGGGACCGCGCAATAGTCTTCGGTATGAGGTTGAGCAAACGCGAAAACCATGGACAACCCTGGGCTATGGGATGCAGCCACGTTGTGCCTCAGGACGTTGCTGCAGCCCTCCCCGCCCTCCTGATCATTTTGCCGTTTTACAGACCCAACTCCTTGAAGGTGTTTTTCAGGGCCTCGGCCAAGATCTTATAGCCCTTCGGCGCCGGAGGGCAGAAGTCGGACAGGATTTCCTTGGAAATCGTGCCGTCCGCCTGGACAAGCTGCGGGCCTATGTCGAGAAAG
>DYRS01000198.1 GCA_020718585.1 Chthoniobacter flavus | reverse complement strand
TCATGAGCTATCGGGACACGTTCCGCCTCCTGCTGCGTCACGCGGCGCAACAGGTGTTGCGTTGCGTGCCCACGGTCTCGGCTGGTTGCACGTTGCGTGACAGGGCCGGCGTAGTCGGGTAGGCGGGGGGCGGAAGTCAACGACGGAGGTGGGTCGTCGGATAGCCGCGAAGAGTGCGACCTGCTCGGCGTCATCCCGCGCCGAAGGCGCGGCACGGTCCGAATGCGGGTGCGGGCGTCGGGGTTGAGCGTAGCGTCAGGGGACGAGTGCCAGCGGGAGCGTGGTTGTGGAGATCCCGACGCGACCCGCGCGGCGGAGGCGGGCTGAATCGATCGAGAGCGGATCCGGCGAAAGGACGGTCAGGTCGAGGACGCCGCCAGGGAGCGGTCGAGCCTTCGGGCGAGATAGCTGCTGTAGCTGGCGTCCAGCGGTGCACGAAGGAGCTCCTCGATCACGTCGCGGAAGTAGGCGAAGGATCTGACTGTGGGGGGCGGGAGATCTGGGGTGGCGTGGGTGAAGCGACGTACCGAGGCGAGCAGAAGGGCATCGAGGACGGTCTGGGCGGCGACGCCTCGCTCGTAGAGGTCGCGAGCGAGGCGTCGGTCGGCGGGCCGAAGACGCCCGGTGGTACCCGGTGTGCGACGGTAGGCGTCGAGCACGGTGCGGACGTAGCAAGAAGAGTCCAGGGCGTCTGGGGCGGACCCGGAGGAGCGTCCTGTGCCCGAGCCTGGCACCGTGGGCGCGACGACGCAGGCGCTCACGGCCAGAGGAGGCGACGAGACGTGGCGAGGTGGGCGGAGTCGACGATGGCGGCTCCGGCATCGTGGGCGACCTCGAGGGCCTTGGCGGCGAGCTGGTCGGTGGCGCGCAGGTTGCCACAGGCGATCTCGTAGACGGCCTCCTGTGCGCCGGGATCGAAGGGGATGGTGGTGGCGCCGGCGATCGTGCAGCGATGAGCGAGGTAGCGATGGGACTCCGGGCGCGAGAGGAGCCTGAGGGTGGCCAGGTGGACGAGGCGGCGGGTAACGGCCTCGTGGGCGGGCTGACGCAGGAGGTCTCGCAGCGGCGGCTGGCCGACGAAGAGGACGGAGAGGACGAGACGGCTGTCCATCTCGAAGTTGGTGAGGATCTGGAAGATGCCGAGGACCTCGGGACGAAGGCCGTGGGAGTCATCCAGGACCAGGACGGGTCGGACGCCGTCGTCGGCCAGGGTCGAAAGGAAGTGCTCCTGCAGGCGGCGGACGAGCATCGGGAAGGAGCCGGCGGGCTGGGCGCCGCAGGCCACGGCGATCTCGCGGCAGAGGTCGCGCTTGGACAGGTCGGTGACCTTGACGTAGTGGACGCGGTAGCGGGCCTCGGGGAGCTGGTCGACAAGGGCGCGCAAGAGGGCGGTCTTTCCGGTCCCTGCGGGCGCCAC
Organism: Chthoniobacter flavus; assembly: GCA_020718585.1. Lineage (GTDB taxonomy): Bacteria > Verrucomicrobiota > Verrucomicrobiia > Chthoniobacterales > Terrimicrobiaceae > QYQL01. Next base: position 2,104 of record DYRS01000198.1, on the reverse strand, counting down.
GAGAGCTGCGGATCCGCGCTGGTCGACGGCGCGAGACAGCGCGGTGAGCACCTCGTCGAACATCGGCAGGGGGAAGCGCTGCGCCACGGCCAGCTCGCGAGTGAAGGGTGTCGTGTGGAAGCCGAAGTGGCTGCGCCAGTCGTTCATCGGGGGTCACTCCTCGTCGTGGGGATCAGAGAAACCGCCGTCGGGACCGACGACGGAAGCGAAGTCGCGATCGAAGGTCAGGTCGGCCGCGCTCTTCGTGGGGATCGCAGCGAGATCGTCTTCAGGGTCCGGTCGGCCGGCGCGCCGGGCGTGGGCATTGGCCGCGAGATCCACGGGCAGAAGCTTCACGAGCTTTCCCTGAAACAGGATCCTCACCGTGCCGTCGAGGACCTGGCGGTAGACGGTCGTTTTCGAACCGGCCAGCCCGCGGGGGACCTCGTAGAACGTGTCGTCGACGGTCACGACATGGTCGGGCGAGACCCGGCGCTGGAGGTGGACGACGAAGCGCTCCCTCAGTGCCTCGAGGCTCTCGGGAAAGCGCAGTGGCCTCTCGTCGGTGGAGAAGCGCTGCCAGGGGGTGAGGCCGTGCAGGCTCTCGTGAGGCGTGTGGTTGTAGACCTCGTGCAGCCAGTGCCGCAGCCGCAGCTGGAGAGCTCCACAGTCGGGGTCCACATCGGGCCGCCCGTCCAGATGCCGCAGGACGGCTTCGCCCACCGTCTGATTGAACTTCTCGATTTTGCCGTGCCCCTCGGGATAGGCCCTCTCGCCGTGAATGAGCAGGGCCGGCAGCTGCCCGACCACGGCCACGGTGTCGTTGGCGATGAAGCCGCTGCCCCGGTCGAGGTAGATGATTCCGGGCAGACCGCTTCGCTGGATGGCCTGATAGAGCCCCTGCTGGAACAGCTCCCCGCTCTCGGAAGGGCCGACAACGACGTCGTGCCCGAAGCGGGAGGCATCGTCGAGAAAGAACATCGCCAGCCGCCTGGCCCGCAGGGCGCCCGCCCGGAAGTGCTTGCCGTCGCTGAGCAGCATGTCCATCCGGTGCGGATAGGCGAAGCGGCGCGAGTCGCGGATTTTGGCCCCCCTGCGACGCTCCACGCAGACTCCCATCCGCAGGCAGGCGCGGTAGAGCGTCGTGCGGTCCACCGGCTCCTGCTCGGCGACGATCCCGGCCACCCGGGCCCGCTTCACGATCTCCGGAAGCGAGGCCTGCACATCCTCTTGCTTCTGGGCGGCCACGTACTCCAGCAGGCGCTCGGAGAGAACGACCGAGGACTTCGTGCGCGATCGCGGGCAGCGCTCCAGGCCTGCGATCTGGTCCTTCTCGAACGCGGCGAGCCAGCGGTAGATCGTCCGCGGTCCCGAGCGTTGCGCCGCACCGGAAAGGACCAGGGGCGGCTCGCTGGACACCGAGGAGATGGCCTCCTGGCGTCTCTGGCCTCGCAGCTCGCGGGCGAGCACGTCGGAGACCACCCGGAAGCGGTAGAGGGCTTCTTCCGAAGGGTGGCCCGTGGGTCCGACAGAATTTTTTGGCATCGCCGGGAAACGCTATCGGGCCCGGGCCGCCGGCACCATGTCCTGAATTCGTTGGGAGAAAGGAGTGGGTCTGGCTCGCTACCCGGGGACCGCTTGCACCCCCCGAAACGACCAGCTACGGAGCTGTCCCGCCTGCGCTTCCCACCACAGAGGGGCTCCCCAGAGTCCGGCCAGATGCCCGCTGGCCATCAGCCGTGACAGCACACAGGGCCCTTGCCTGAGGCTTTCCAGCACGGCCCGCACCGCCTTGCCGCGACGGCGGTAGCCCGGAGCCGCTGCTGTCCTCCACGCCTGCTCACGCAGGAGCAGCAGCGCCACTCCCAGCGCCGCCGCCGCCGACTCGCGCTCGGCTTCCCCGATCTCGGGCGCCAGCCCGCAGATCCGCTGCGCCACGGCCAGCCGGCGCCACTGCGTCCCCCACCACCGCGCGCTCCCGCCCGGCCGGGCGCGGTCCCAGGCCACTCCCTCCGATGCCGAAAGCGCCGCCGCGAACACCGTCCCCTCGAACGCCGCCGCGCCCTTGGGCCCTTCCAGGATCACCCCGCCGTCCGGCGCCACCGTAGCCACCGCCGCGCGTCCG
>DYRS01000197.1 GCA_020718585.1 Chthoniobacter flavus | reverse complement strand
GGGAAGGACGCGCCGGTGGAGCAGGCGTCCTGGGACGACTGCCAGGAGTTCATCAAGAAGCTGAACGCGAAGGCGGGCCGCAGCCTATTCCGCCTGCCCACGGAGGCGGAGTGGGAGTACGCCTGCCGTGCGGGAAGCCCAACCCCCTTCCATTATGGGGACAGCTTGGACTCCAGCATGGCCAACTTCGACGGCAACTATCCATGAGTCCGGTCTAATTAGGCTTTTCGTCGATTGGGGCGATAGGGCGGGTTTGCCGGTCATGCGGCCGCAGGAAGCCGATTGGACAGCATAGATCTGGCCATAAACTCAATCCATAGGGAGGGATTCGCCAGGACGGACGCGTTCAATCGCGCGGGGATAGGCGCATACGTCCGTTTTTCTTGAGTTTTGGCCACGATGTCGCCTTGATCCCGCATTTCCGGCATGTTCCCCGCCACCATGCCAAGCGCTGGAGCGCGTCCGCCGCCGTCCCCCGCGGCGAGATGCCGATGTATCCGTCCGAAATTGATCCCGACGGCGGTGGAGAAGGCGTACAGCGCGCAGGCGAACGCCCCCCTGACGCGCAACTTGCCCTTATGGTTGAACCCGGCCGTGAACTCTTTCATCGTCGCCTCGACGTTGGACCTGATCGTCCGCCTCTCCGGCGGGAGTTTGGAGATGTTGCGGGCCCTCTCGTTGGCGGCCGCCCTCGCGGCGTCGAAGCGGAACACCCTGTCCCCGGCCTTGTCCGGAGGCGCCGGGCAGTCCGCGGACATCGGGCAGTCCGCGCAGGCCCGGCGGTCGAAGACCGCCTTCCATCCGCCGCGGGCGCAGGGCCGGCAGACGGCCGCCTGGCGCGGGCAACACGCGTCGAACCCGCCTAAAACGTTCTTGTCCATATGGATCGGCACCATGGCTTTGCGTCCTTTGACCGCCGTCTCGGCGTGCGTCACGCCGAGTTTCTCCATGGCGGCGTCGTTCCCGGGCGACGCGTAGCCGGCGTCCGTGTGCAGCTCGGCGAGGTCCGGAGTCTTGGCCTTCATGGCCTCGAGGCGGCCGGCCAATATCCTGGAGTCGTCGACGTTGTTGGGCGCCACGGCGACGTCCACGACGAGGTTGAAGGCGTTCCCGGGATCCGCGGTCTCCGCCACGCTGACGACCTGCCCGCGGAACTCCTTGCCGCTCTTGACCCTGTACGTGGCGTCCAAGTCGTCCGGGGACTGCAGGCTCCCGCTGCCCACATCGACCGGCTTTTTCGGCGAGAGCCCGCCGGCCACCTCGCGGAACTGCTCGGAGAACACCCGCGAGAACGCTTCGAGCTCCACGCCGGCGAGCGCATCGAGCCTCTCCGCGGACAAGCTCCGGACAGCGGCCGCGGCCTTGGCGTAGGCGTCCGACAGTTCGAGGAGCTTCGCCGGCGCGTCCTCCCCGCGCAGCTTGTACACCTGGCGCCGGGAAGGCTCGGCCGCGTGGGGGGCGGTGACGCTGGAGACGGGGTCCAAGCCTTCCGCCGCCGCCCGCCGGTGGAGCCTCGACAAAACCTCGATGAGGAGCTGGACGCGGCTGAGCTTGGCGATGTTCGACATGGCTTGGAACGAGTCGGCCCGCTGGACGCCCGTCTTGACGCCTAGCTCCTTCAACTGGCGGGCGGTCAGGACGTCGAACAGTTTCCCCAGAAGGTTCTCCCCCGTCCGCAGGAAATGCATGTGCATGCGGGACTGGAAGTTGAAAAAAGTGGCGCGGCAGAAGGGGGCGTCCCCCAAGTTGTCGAGCCCCAACGCCTTCCGCGTCACGAGGTTGAACTCGACCTGCTCGCGGAGCTCGTCCACCGTCCAGCCGTTGTGGTGCATGAGCACGCAGGCGGCGGCCAACGCGTTCACCGGCGCGTTGGGGCGGCCCCGCCCGCCCATGTAGAGCGGCTCGAAGATGGACTCGTCGATCCGGGAGAAGACCAGATCGTAGAAGGCCGCCCCCCAAGTGCGCAGCAGCCTCCCGCGCTGCGGCTCCGTAAGTTGCGCGTCGATCCCGAACAGCCCGGGCTGCCGGTGCGAATGGTTGTGCTTGAACATCCTCCCCCTCCCCAGCATGCTTGAAGCCCCCCCTCCATGGCGCCCGAAAGCACCACCCTGTATCTACTATAGCATGCTAAATAGAAAAATCAAAATTTATATACAAGATTTTAGGCCGCTTGGACTTTTTAGACTGGACTCATGATTTCCAAAACTTATTCACCGCCCAATATTTCGACCGCCCGCTGCTGTTGATTCTTGACGAGTTCGACTCGCTGGAGCCCGACACCATCCAGCAGCTCGTCGGCGAGTTCCGAAACATGTACATCGCGCGCCTGCGGAACCCCGGCGGGAATCTTCTGACGGACTCCCCCTACCTGCTCCACGGGGTGTGCCTGATCGGCGTGCGGGCCGTCCTCGGGGTGGAGAACGCGAAGGGCAGCCCCTTCAACGTGCAGCGCTCCATGCACATCCCGAACCTGACGGAGGCGGAGGTCGACGAGATGTTCCGCTGGTACGAGCGGGACTCCGGGCAGAAGGTCGAGCAGGCCGTCGTCGACCGCCTCTACTACGAGACCCGCGGCCAGCCCGGGCTGACCTCGTGGTTCGGGGAGCTGCTCACCGAGACCTGCAACGAGCGCAAGGGCGAGCCCATCTCGATCCGCAACTGGGACTACGTCTACGCGCTGGCGACGCAGGCGCTGCCGGACAACAACATCCTGAACATCATCAGCAAGGTGAAGGAGTCCGACCACCTGCCGGCCGTCGTCGACCTGTTCCGCACGGAGGAGAAGACGCCCTTCAGCTTCGACAACCCCGCGATGAACTACCTCTACATGAACGGCGTGATCGACTTCGAGACGGACGAGGGCGAGAACAAGCGCTACGCGAGGTTCTCCTGCCCCTACGTGCAGAGACGGCTCTTCAACCGCTTCAGCGACGACGTCTTCCACGAGGTCAACCCGATCGTGGACCATTTCGACGAGCTCGAGGACGCGGTGCGCCCCGACGGCCTCGTCGTCCGCAACATCCTCAAGCGCTACCAGGTATGGCTGGACCGCGAGATCAAGCGGGAGAACTTCTTGGAGGGCGCCCCGCGCCGGGTCGACATGCGCGTCCGCGAGGCCGTCTGGCACTTCAGCCTCTACCGCTACCTCGCCAGCCGCTTCGCGAACTACCCCATGCGGATCCATCCGGAGTTCCCCACTGGCAACGGCAAGATCGACCTCATCATCGAATACAAGGGGGAGACCTACGCCCTCGAGCTGAAAAGCTTCCAGGACATGACGCAGTTCAAGAAGGCCGTCGACCAGGCGGCGCGATACGCGCGGAGCCTCGGCCTCTCCCGCGTCCTCCTCGCGTTCTTCATCGACGCCATCGACGACAAGAACCGCGCACGCCTCGAGGTCGACGTCGAACACGCCGACGCCGGCGTCACCGTCGAGGTCTGCTTCCTCCTCACCCGCGGAGAATGACCCCCCCCGGGGACCGCCGGCGTCCCGCCGGCCCCCTTGGCCCCAGCCTCGGGCGGTTGGCCTCCGCGCGGGAGTGAA
>DYRS01000004.1:39163-40258 GCA_020718585.1 Chthoniobacter flavus | reverse complement strand
GCCTCAAGCTTTACTTTGACTGGCACGTTGCCGTAGAACCTTTGAAATGAGCGAACTTTCCATCCTGCCCCGGCCCGTGCGTTCGGCCCGCCTGCCCGGCGAACTTCCGATCGGTCCGGACATGAAGATTTTCGCGCCAGAGGCACTTTCCGGTGCCGCACGCGAGCTAGCAGATGTTCTCTCTGCCTGCACCGGTTGGGCTCTGCCGGTTCACATTAAGGATGGTCCGCAAGCTCCCAACCTCACACGAGCCATCATTTTTTCTGCGGGTGAGCCGACGCTCGCTCCGGAAGCCTACTCGGTGCATATCGAGTGGTTTGCGGCGCGGGTGGTTGCTGGGGGGGCGGCGGGAGCGTATTACGCGGTTCAATCGCTGCTGCAGTTGCTGCCTCCGGCGGTTGCCCAGGGGGTTCCGCGCGGGGACATCGCATGGGCATTCCCCTGTGCTCATATCGAGGATGCCCCCCGGTTCGCATGGCGCGGGCTCCTGCTCGATTCGGCGCGATGGTTCCAACCCGTGAGCGCCATCAAGCGCCTCATCCGCCAGATGGCCGCTCTCAAGCTGAATACCTTTCACTGGCATCTCACAGACGACCAGGGCTGGCGGCTTGCGATCGAAAAATACCCAAAACTGACCTCGGTCGGCAGCCGCCGCAAGGAATCCCCGCGCGGCCACTACGGGCACTTCCTGGGAGGCGACGGCACTCCCCACGAGGGGTATTATTCGCGGGAAGACGTGCGGGAAATCGTGGCCTTCGCGGCGGCCCATCATGTGAATGTCGTGCCGGAGATCGACATGCCCGGCCATGCGCAAGCGGCGGTGGCAGCCTATCCCGAAATCGGGTGCCATGCCCGCCCGCTGGAGGTCTCGACCACATGGGGGGTTCACGAGACGCTCTTCAGTCCCGGCGAACCCGCCATCCGTTTTCTTCAGGACGTGCTCGAGGAAGTCCTCGGGCTTTTCCCGGGACCGTTCATCCACCTCGGTGGAGACGAGGCGGTCAAGACCCAATGGGACGAAAACCCTGTTGCGCAGGAACAAATCGCCGCGCACGGACTTTCCGGAACCGAAGCTCTCCAGGGTTGGTTCATGGC
>DYRS01000004.1:0-39063 GCA_020718585.1 Chthoniobacter flavus | reverse complement strand
AAATCGCCGCGCACGGACTTTCCGGAACCGAAGCTCTCCAGGGTTGGTTCATGGCACGAATGGCGGACTTTCTCCGTGAACGCGGGAGGCGGACGCTGGGTTGGGATGAGAACCTCGAAGGCGGGTTCGTCGAAGGTTCGGTCGTGATGTCCTGGCGGAGTGCCGAAATGGGAATTGCCGCAGCCAAGGCAGGGTTCGATGTCGTCATGGCTCCCAAGGAATTCACCTACCTGGATTTCTACCAGAGCGCCGATTCATCGGCCGAGCCGCTTGCCATCCATGGGCACCTCCCATTGGAAACCGTTTACGCATTCGAGCCGATTGCCCCCGCGCTCACCGCCGTGGAAGTCGCCCGCATCCTTGGGGTTCAGGGACAAATTTGGACCGAGTACCTTCCCACGCCCGCGCTTGTGGAATACATGACCTTCCCCCGCGCCTGTGCGCTGGCCGAGGTGGCATGGTCGGCTCCCTCCCGGCGCGATTACTCCGGCTTTCTTGAACGGCTGCGTCCGCACCTCGTCCGCCTTGACCTCGCCGGGGTCAAATACCGAAACCCCTGGCGCTGACCCGGCCTACCCTCCGCTTTCCGGCGGGCAATATCCCGTCAGTCCACCCAGCTTGCGGAATCGGGCCTCGACGGACAGCAAAACAAAAACCGCGCCGGCGGCCAAAATCCCGGCCGCCCAGAACGTGATGCGGTAAGCGTGTCCGCTGGCATCGAGGATCCCCCCGACAAGCGCGGGCGTCACAAAAAAAGCGACTGCCGTCAGGATGCCTCCCGCCGAGGCGAACTGCGCGAATTTTGCCCGTGGGAAAAGGCGCTGCCCGAGCGAGGCCGAGACGGTCGCATAAACCCCGGCGAGCACGCCGTGCAGGACAAAGAAGACAGCAAACGCCGCTGGGGTGTCCGCCGCAAAACCACCCCAGAACATGGCCCCGGCGTAAAGAACCGCCGCCACAATCGACGTGCGGAGCGGATGGAACCGGTCGGCGAGAACTCCGAGAAAATAACTCAGCACGAGCGAGATGGCGTAGGTGAGCGAAAGGTATTTCCCGTAAGAGTCCATGCTCATGCCTACGCTTTTTGCGTAGAAAACACTGAATGCGTTGACCGGCCCGAAGGAGACCGCCGCAAGGGTCATCCCCACGAAGAGCAGCATGTAGTAGGGCTGTCCGTAGCATTCGCGCACATAAGTGACCATGCCCGCGCCCACCCGATCCGACGCGGGTGCCGGGGGAGGATACTTCCCCTCCTTGATGTTCAGGCACATCAGGGGAAAGCCGACCCCGTAGAGGAGGCCGACTCCGAGGAAAATCCACCCGTATTGCTCCTCGGCATGGCCCATGATGAGGTAATTGAAAATAATTCCCGCCACCAAACTCACCGCCCGGAACAACCCGAAAAACCGCCCGATCACTTCATGCGGCACCACGTCGTTGATCAATCCCCCGAAGACCGCATTCGACACCACGCTCGCAATCTCAAACAGGGTCCAAAAGATCGAGAACACCAAAATCCGCACCACATACGGGTCGGCGCTCTCCCCAAGCCGCGCCTGAATCCAATCCGACAGGACCGGCGCCTGCGCCAAGCCGGTGAGAGCCACCAGAGCGAAGGGAACCGGATACAACAAAAACGGGATGCGACGCCCCCACCGCCCGCGGTGACGGTCGGACTTCACACTCACCACCGGAACCAGCAACATCCCAAGCGCCGCCGGCAGAGAGCCAATCAAAAGCCCGACGATGAAGTCGGCCGCGCCGAAGCGCTTGAGCATCAACTGGGCGACGGGAATCACCGAGCGTTCCTTCATGTTCCATGCGAAGTCCCCCCAGAGGAGCCAGAAAAAAAGCACGGCGAGTCCGGTCGCTCCGTAGGTCAGTGTCCCCGCAATCCACTTCCGCGGGACGGGGTCTCCGGTTCCACCGTTCATGGAGAAGGGCTGAGTGAATATGAAATCCAGGACCCGCCCTCCCCGGGCTCTGCCCTGAGGCCGATCCGCAAAGGTTTCTTTCCTCCCGGCAATTTCTCATCGATCACGTTCTGGGAACACGCGACGGGCCCGCGGTTGGACGAAACTTTGACGAGGAGCCCGGCTCCTTCGCTGGCCACCGTCAATTCCCCGGGGTCCTTTTCGGCGCACGAACCGAATGTCACAAGCGCGGTTTCCAAAAATCCGCGTCCCCGGAAATCCGCCGTGTCGGTGATGCGGATCTCCGGCTCCGGCGCACGGAGGAACTCGATCCGACGCGTGAGTGCCTCCAGACCGGGAGCCGATTTCACGTAAGCCTGCCCGAGATCGATGAGGAAGGAATCCGCCTGCGGCGAAAGCTTGGCATCGGTGATCGAGCCACGGGCCTGTGCGCCGGTGTCCTGCAAAGCACCATCAGGCGCCGGCACCGGGTGGCCGAAGGAACTGAGGACCCGGCTTTCATAGCGGCGCGGACCGAAGGTTCTCGCAGTATAAACTTCCGCTCCGGGATCCGCCAAAACAATGCGTCCATCGCGCGCGACCGCATAGGAGCCGATGTCGTCGTGGTTGTGCGGCTCTCCGTTGTCGCCGACCATGAAGGCCATCGCGAGTCCCTTCCCCGAAGAGGCACCTTCACTGCGAAGAACATAAACGCCCGCATCGGGAAACTCGTCGCGCAGAGCAAGCGGGGGAGCTGCCTTCCCGTCGCATCTTGCCGTCGCCGCCGCGAGGGCCTCGAAAAGCGGCATTTTTTTTGTGAGCCGACACGGAGATCCCTTCTGGTCGGAGCGCGAACGCACGAGGGCTGGGATCCACGGCTCGGGTTGCACCGTGGGATCCATATCCGAAAAGGCGGGATACACACCCGGAAAGAGGGCGATCCGGTTGGGATACGCCAGAATCGCCTCCACTTTGTCCAGAAGGTAAAAGTCGATTTGCCAGCCGGTGGCGCGTCCGACCGTCTCCGCCAGCATGACAAAATGCCCGAACCCGTAGTTCCAGTAACCAAGGCCTTCCGGGCAATACCCATCCTTTCCGAACCCGTCGAAATAATACGGGAGAAAATTCTCCGCGGCCGAAACATACCAAGCAAGATCCGCTGGCTCGCCTCCGAGTGCCAGGGCGGCTCCGACAATCCCGGCATGGCACACCGCATTCCAGTTCGTTTTCGCTTTGTCTTTGATCCAGGGAGCGCCCTGGAGGGAGGTTCCCATCACCGCTTCCTTGTAAGGCAGGAGGACCCTCCGGGCGACCTCCGCCCGGATGCGCGCGCGCGTTTCGGGCCGCAGTTTGTCGCCCAAAAGGTAATCGGACGAAGCAAGGATCCACCCCCGCTGGGACGCGGCCAGATCCACAATCGGCTGCCCGTTGAAGCTCTTCAGATCGCGGTCGTGGGCGGGAAGCGTCCAGGCCCGCTCGTCCAAAATTGCCGCAATTTCCTTCTCCGCAGGCGCAAGAAACCGGCCCTTGTCTTCGATGCACTCCCCAAGAACAAACTGCGTCAGGCGCATGCGTCTCCGCGAGGCAACATCCTCAAACCCGCGCCGGTCTCCCGTATTTTTGAAGGCCAAATACAGATCGTCCGTCGTCTCCGGTGCCGGTGCCGATGCGGATTGCGCCGCATACGAAACAATATCCGTCCCTCCAGGGATCCCCGTCCATGCCGCACGCTCTCCGATCGGTGAGCACAGCCCAACCGCTTTGCCGTTGAGCATCTTTGCGATCTCCGCCACCCGCTCCGGGGTTGGTGGCTTCCCTGGCACCCCGGCAGGCGGCTGCGAAGCCGTGGTGGGCGTCTGCACCTCTGGTGTCGGACGCTCGGGTGCGGGTTTGCGCTGACAGGAAACCGCAAACGCGCAAATGGCGACGGCCATTGCGCAGAGGAGAACCGGGGGGAGAGCGGGAGAGGTGGGGGGCTTGTTCAACATGATCGCAGGAGGTTGCCGAGCCCGGATGCGGAGCCCGTATCCAAATAGACATATGCGTCCGGGTGCGCCCGCAAAATCGAGGCGGGGCATGCCTCGGAAACCGGTCCCAGCAGCGCGTCGCGCACGGCTTTTGCCTTGCGGGGACCCGGCACGATGCAGACCGCGTGAGCCGCCCTCATGAGCGCGGGGCAGGTGAGGGTGACCGCCCGCGCCGGCACGGACTCCATGTCTGGAAAACACCCGTCATTGACCTGCTGCCGACGGCAGGCCTCATCCAACTCAACCACCCTGGCGTCCAAGGGATCGCAGAAATCCGCCACGGGCGGATCATTGAATGCTATGTGCCCATTCTCGCCGATCCCCATGCAAAGGAGGTCGATGGGAGCCTCCGCAAGCAGGGCCGCATACCGCGCGCACTCGGCCTCCAGATCCGGCGACTCCCCGCAGATGCCATGAAAGACACGCGGGGTGATCTTCGAGAGAAAATTCCGCCTCTGATACGCCCGGAAAGTCGCCGGATGCGACTCCGGCAGCCCCTCGTATTCGTCCATGTGAAAAATGGTGATTTTCCCCCAGTCGATATCCGGAGCCGATGCCAGGCCGGCAAGCAACTCGTCCTGTGAAGGGGCGCTGGCCACAATCGCCCGCGCTTCCCCACGTTCCCGCAGTGCGCAGCGGAGGATCTCCGCCGCCCTCGCCGCCGCAGAGGCTCCGGCACTCCCGCGGGTGGCGTGGATTTCAATGGAAAAACGGGAGGAGGAAAGAAGGTCAGGTGGTTTCATGTTCATGACAGGCAGGGCAAAACGGGAGGTCGATTCCAAAATGTGAGGCCACGACGGAAGAAAAAAGCTCGCGGGCGCGGGCCTTCGGGAGCCCGATCCACCGGCTCGCATTTTCGACGGCGCGCTCCGGCTCAAGTGCGGACCCTGCAAATTGTTGGCTGCCGGGCAATCGGACTACGCGGTCCCCGCCCACCTCGACCTCGATCTTCCCGAGTCGGTGGCACCCGCAGGGGGCCCCAGCCGCAGACATGCAATCCGTCGTGAATACCGCCTTCCCGTCCGGCTTCGCCCGGAAAAAATTCCTGAGCGTTGACGGGGGAAGATGGATCCCGTCGGGGATGAAAAATGCCGTGAGCTCGTCTCGCGCCAAAAGCCTCTGCACCACGTTCGCATGGCGCGGCAACATTTCCGGAACCCCATTCCCGAGGTGCGTGCAGAACTTTGCTCCGGCATCGATCGCCGCTCCGATGTCCTCCTCGGAGGCGTCGCTGTGCCCGATGGATACGGCAACCCCGGCGGACGTCAGGCCCCGGAGGAATTCCACGCAGCCCGGAAGCTCCGGAGCCAGTGTCACAAGGCGGATGTTGTTTCCCGCGGCCCTTTGCAATGTATCGAAGTCCCCGCGCACGGGTGCCTTAACGGCCCCGAGATCGTGCGCCCCGCGAAATCCCGGCAAGGGCGAAATCCACGGGCCCTCTAAATGGTAGCCGCAGATCGCCTCCCCGATCCCGGGCTCGCGGGAACGAAAATCCTCAATGCGACGAAACTTGGTTTCCAGCGCGCCGATTTCATCGGTGATCAGCGTCAAAAAAAACCGCCGCACGCTGTGGCGCGCAAGCGCACGGACTGCGGACAGCAGATCTTCGCAGGAAAGGTTGGGATTCTGAAAATCCACTCCGGCGAATCCGTTGACCTGGACGTCGAAGAGGCTGACTCTCTCCGCGGACCGCCGGGGACCGGCATTGCAAACCGCTTGGGCGGATGGAGGAGATTCGCGGGGGAGGCTTTCCATGAGATTCAACCTGCCCGTCCGGCGGCCTCCCTCATCGCCGCCACCGTTTCACCCAGTGCCTCCTCCAGGCCGTGTTCCGGCACCCACCCGGAGCGAAAAAGTTTCCCGGGATCCGAGGTCGAGTGGCGGATATCGCCCGCACGGACCGGCGCGTGCTCGATCGCGGACCCCGAACCGGCCAGCGCAAGGATCCTGTTCGCGAGCTCAAGCACGGTGATCGAGCTCCCGTAACCGGCATTGAACACCCCGGTTTCCCCGCTTCCGGCGATAAAATCCAGTGCGCCGGCAATATCCTTCACAGAAATAAAATCCCGTGTCTGCCCGCCGTCCCCATAAACCGTGAGAGGCTTTCCAGCCAGTGCCCTTGCCGCAAAAATCGGCACGGCGGCCGCATAGGGACTCGCGGGATCCTGTCGCGGACCGAACACGTTGAAAAACCGCAGGCAGGCAGTCGAGACCCAGCCCTCACGCGCAAAGAGCGAGCAGTAGTATTCCCCGTCCAGCTTGGTGATCGCATAGGGGCTCCTCGGATCCGGCACGGCGGTCTCAACTGCGGGCTGCGGGGTGTTTTCCCCATAAACTGCGGCCGAACTGGCGAACACAAAACGTCCAACCCGCGCCGCGCGCGCGGCCTCCAGGACATTGAGCAGCCCCGTGATGTTGATCGAGACCGTCTCGAGCGGATCCTCCATCGATTCGGGAACACTCACCATCGCGGCAAGGTGGAAAATCTGGTCAACCCCCTCCGCAAGCTCCCTCACGAGCTTGGCGTCAAGAATACTCCCCTCGACGAACCGGCACTCCAGCCCGTCGAGATTGCCCCTGCGGCCGGAGCGAAGGTTGTCAAGCACGATGACCTCCGCGCGGCCCTGATAGCGCTCGACAAGGTGACTCCCGATAAAACCCGATCCTCCTGTGACAAGAATTTTCATTTGGTGGTGGCAACAACCTGGTTCATGGTTTCCATCTGCTCCTCGATGCTACGCACGAGGGCCAACTGGGTCCGGCACCGGTCCAGATTGTGGCCGGGCCTCTTCGTTTTGAAATACACATCCCCTTCGAGGTAGTCGGTCAAAAAACGGATGCCAATCTCCAACGCGATCACTTTTCCGGAAAATGCCAGGTGCGCAATCTCGGCCTCGTTCAGAAAGCCTCCCGCCGAGGACAAATACCCCCGCACCAGCGCCTCAAACATCGGCATCTGCATCCGCACCAGCGAAAGATCGGTCTCGTCTTCCGCCGCCGGGCTGGTCGCCGTCCGCACCAAATCGCCAAAATCATAGAGCGCAAGACCGGGCATCACCGTGTCGAGATCGATCACGCAAATCCCCTCACCCGACGCGTCGTCGATCATCACGTTGTTGAGCTTCGTGTCGTTGTGCGTGATGCGCTCGGGAATTTCTCCCCGCGCCAGCAAATCCAGCAACACTCCCGTATCGCCCTCTCTCGCGGCGATGAAATCCCGCTCGACCGGAACCTCCCCGGCACGCCCCGCCACGTCGGCTTCAAACGCCTGCTTGAGACGCAGGAAACGCGCGGGGGTGTTGTGGAAATTCGGGATGGTCTCATGCAGGCGGGGCCCGCCAAGACCCGCCGCAAGCCCCTGAAAATTCCCGAACGCCCGGGCCGCGGCATAGGCCTGCTGCGGACTCTTGATGATGTCGTAGGTCCGTGCGCCTTCGATGAAAAGATAGCACCTCCAGAGTCGGCCTTCCCCGTCACGGGCAAAGGGTTTCCCGTCCAGCGCGAGAACAAGGCTCAATGTCCTGCGCGTCGGATCCACGACTCCCGTCTCCTCCAACCTGCTCCGGGCGGCGGAAGTCACCCGCGAGATGTTCTCCATGAGGGCTTCAGGCTGCCGGAAGATCGTTTCATTGACCCGCTGGAAAATGTAGCGGACCCGCGTTCCCGCATGGCTGAAGGCGGCGACGAAGGTGTCGTTGATGTGCCCGCTCCCGTATGGGCGGCTCTCCAGATGCGCCCCGGGAATCCGGAAAAGACTGACGGCTTCTTCAATGTGGGGCTTCGCGCTCATTTCGCCCCCCCCCAGACCGGTGCCGGATACTCGCCCCCGGCCACCTTCTCCGCAAGCGCACTTGCCACCAGCTCCCGATCCGGACGATAGGTGACACCGAACCATTTGTCCCGGCTCGCATACACAGAAACCCGGCTCCGTCCCTCCCCCACCAAATCGCTGATCGCCGTCGGCAGATAGAATTCCGCCTTCGCGTCCCGCTCCCCTCCGGCACGAAGAAAAACACTCATCCTCTCCTCCAGCCCAGCGAAGACATCCGTCGGAAATCCCCAGAAATTCATCGATACCAGCATCCCGGGTCCGAGTTCGCGCACGGCGCCTCCCTCGTCGCAGCCGCAAATGACGCCGCCTTCCGACCGCGCAATGTGGGTGTGTTCCTCCACGGATTCCAGCCCCCCCCCGGCATCAAGCCGACACACCCCGCGCGAAACCTCCCCGTTCTCTGATAGCGTGTTCTCAAGCTGGTAGGCGACCATCGCCATCCCGCTCCCCTCCCCGCGAAGATGGGCACCCATGATCGCATACGCTTCCCTCCCGTAGAAATCGTCGGCGTTCACCACCAGAAACGGCTCCCGGACCTCTTTCCGCGCCGCCCAGACCGCGTGCCCAGTCCCCCACGGCTTCTCCCTGTCCCCGGACACCGAAAATCCCTCCGGCAGATCCGATGGCTCCTGAAAGGCCACGCCCACCTCCACAACCCCTTCGTAGCGCGAGATCACCGCCTCCCGAAACTCCGCCTCAATCGACTTGCGAATCACAAAAACCACCTTCCCGAATCCCGCACGCAGCGCGTCAAAAATCGAGTAATCCAGAAGGGTTTCGCCGCCAGGCCCCACATGGTCCAATTGCTTCAACCCGCCGTAACGGCTACCCATTCCGGCCGCCAATACCAATAGTGTCGTTCCCATACCCCACGGAATATCCCATACCACGCGCCTATATGCAACATCTTTTTTATTGCAAATAGATTGGATCCGCGGCTTCCTGTCCCCCATGCCGAGGAAGCCGACAAAATTTGCGCGGGAGGCGCGGGCGGGTTTGGAAAAATTGGCCTCATCCCTTTCCGAGGGCGTCCCGTTGCCTCCACTCGCACGTCTGGGAGAAACATTCGCCATCCACCCCTCGACAGTGCTGCGGATCCTGCGCGATCTTGTTCAGGAGGCAATCTACTGGCAGAGCCCCTCGGGGAGGTTTTACTCGGCGGGATCACGAAGAAAGAAGCTCCGCGGCGCGCCCATTTGCTTCGTAGGGCGGGAAGTCTGGCGGTGGAGCCGCCTGTATCAGGAAATCCTGGAGGGCGTCTCTGAAATCGCAGTGGCCAACGGTAGCCCGCTCGTCGCGCTCACGGCGCGCTCGCTGGTCTGGCAGTCGTCCGCCGATGAGGCTCCCCTGTTCGCATCGCAGCGGACGCAAAACAGGGAGCTTTCAGCCCTTCTTACGGCCGCTCCCAAGGGATGCGCCGGGTTCGTGCTGGACCACCTGTGGATGCCGCGGGTGATCGAAGCTGCCCGCTGGCCGGGAGGGCAACGGGTCCAGCTTCTCTGCGGAAGTGGGAAGGGGTCACACAGCGTCCGAGTGGATGCTGCGAAGGGGGCCGCGATGGTCTCGGATTACGCCCGTTCGCTGGGTGCCCGCAAAATTTTGCTGGCAGTGCCCTTCTCCGGCGACCCCGCCATCGACCTCTCACTCCGGCTGCTGAAGAAAGCCTTTTCGGAATTTGACATGGAGGTCCAGGATTTTCGGGAGGTGGTGGCGACCCGAAACATCGGCAAGTTTTCGCTGGTGGTCTGCCCAGAGGACAATGTCGCCCATGTCCTTGCAGAGCACTTCGGGAAAAGCGGTCCCCCGGTGATTGGCACCCAGGGCACCGGCGTCCTTCAAGCCCCCCATGCCCGACTCCGATACGACTTCAAACGCCTCGGAAGAGCGGCGGCCTCTGCAATTTTGACCGGCAAATCATGTGATCCCTTCGGTCCCGTGCGCATGACGGGCTAGCCGATCAAGCCGTTCGGAAAAGGAAAAAGCGGGACCCCGAACCATGTTAATGGAGATGCCTTGAACAAATCCATCGGAGCGCGTGAATTTGTTGTTGTCGCGATGGCGGGATGTGCCAAGGTTCTCCCGGCTACCAGCCAAGAAAGGAGGGGACAACCATCGTGAAATTCGTCAAAATCGCAGCAGTCGTTGCTTTTGCCGCCGCCGCTCTCGGCCTCGGCGCATGCGCCAGCAAGCCGAAACCGGCTCCGGCACCGAGCAGCGTTTCCATGTCCAAATAAGGACCTGATCGGTTTGGTCCGGGCGGGGAGATAATCCCTGTCCGGACCATTTTTTTTGCGGGCGGTGTCAGGATGCGACCGGATCCAAACCCTAGATGATCGGAAGCAGGAACGGCTCGCCGATCGCCTCGTCGAGTTGCGCGACATCCCGGAGGGCTTTTTCGATTGCGCCGCGGGCGGCCGAGCCGCAGGTCAGCACGATCTGCGCGGCGGTCTGGCTCGAGGCTTCCGGCTGGTGGACGCTGCCGATGTTGATCCCATGACGACCGAGCGTGCGGGAGATCTCGCCGAGTGTGCCCGGGCAGTTTTTCACCTCCATGCGGACGTAATACCGGCGCGGCAATTTGTGGTGCGCGGCGACCCGACGCTCGCTGCCCTTCACGACCGGCCAGAGGAGCGGCTTCCCCTTGATCAGGTTCACGAGGTCGGTATAGATCGCCATCGCCGTCGGGTTCGCGCCCGCCCCCTCGGCAATCATCCCCTGCAGGCCACGGAACATGTCGTCCACCTCGATCGCATTGTTGATCCCGCGTGCCCGCGCGAACAGGCCGTCGGCGGGCACAAGGCATGCGCTCACCTGCGCCTCGATCCGGTCGTCAGCATTCAGCAGGCTTTCGCCGACGAGCTTGATTTTGTAGCCCAGCCCGGCGGCGAACTCGATGTCCTTCCGGTGGACGTTCCGAATCCCGGACGTTTGGATTTGCTCGGGTGCTGGGAAAATTCCGAATGCGAGATTCGTGAGGATCGCTAGCTTGTTCCGCGTATCAATCCCGTCCACGTCGGCACTCGGATCGGCCTCCGCATAGCCGGCATCCTGCGCCTGCCGGAGGACGGCGTCAAAATCCAGCCGTTCCTCGTCCATCTTTGTCAGGATGTAGTTTGACGTACCGTTGAAGACGCCGCGAAGCGAGCGGACCATCACGGAATTGGCGATCGAGTCGGCGAGTTGGTGGGCGCCGGTGATCGCGGCGGAATACCCGAGGTAGAGGTCGGCTTCCTTCGCGCGACGAGCGATCTCGCAGCCGCACTCGGCGAGGAGCGATTTGTTGGCGGTGATCACATGCTTGCCCGACTTGAGTGCCGAGAGGATGTGCGAGCGCGCCGGCTCGATCCCGCCCATCACCTCGATGACGATGTCCACCGCCCCGCTGCCGATGATCGTCCCGATGTCCTCCGCAAACAGCTCCTGAGGAATATCTCCATACTTTGGATTTTTGGGATTGCGGACGAGGATGTGGCGGACTTGAAAATCTGCCCCGTGCTTTTGCTTGATTGGCGACGCCTTGGAATTCAGAAGGTCATAGACCCCGCGCCCGACGGTCCCGAACCCCAACAATGCCACCCCGTAGGTTGTGCTGCTCATATGCGCCACCGTATCGCGCCCGCACAAATCGCTCAAACAATAATCGAGCGCAACCGGAGGCAAAAACGGTTGCCCGCCCGAACGGCTTCGGCGCGATGGGAATAGCAGCGAGGGCGCGCTTTCCGGCTTCCCATCTTTTTCTTCCAGCCTAGAATGCGGCGCATGAAACGTCCGGACACATCCCGCCTCGCGCAATCGCGCATATCCGTGCAGTCGCTCAAGCCCGAGTTCGGGGAAAACTACCGGGCCGGCTACATTGGGTTCACGTTCACCGGGTCGTCGCTCCTCTCGACCGGCATCGCGTATTTCACGCGCTGGGCAAGGCTCGGCGACATTCGGGTCTCGCACGCGCTCGTCGTCACCGCCGAAAACGAATGCGTCGAGGCACTCGCCGGCAAGGGGGTCGTGCGGTCGCCGCTCGACCGGTATTTCAACGACCCGAAGACGCAGATCTTTTTCCGCAAGCCCCGGAAATGCACGCCGGCGGTCGGACGCCGGATCGCGGCGACCGCGCTGGCGCAGGTCGGCACGAAATACGATAACCTCGTCATCGCGGCGCAGATCCTTGAGGGCAGTTTTCTGCGCCGGTGGATGATGACGCATTTCGGGACCGATCCGGACCGGTTTGTCGGCCGTTTGCTAAACCGCGACAGCCGCTGGATTTGCTCTGAGCTCTCGGCCTACTGCCTCGACTGCCAGCCGGAATATGCCGACCGGGGAGTCCTTGCGCGCCCGAATTATGCGGTCAATCCACAGGAACTCTTCGAGGACCAGGAGATCTTCGCCGCATGGAACAACGAGCCCGAAGAAGGTCCGAAGACGCCGATGACACGCCAGGAAATTCGAACCGATGACCGCATCCGAACACCTCTTTGAGTCCGCGCTGCGGAGGATTCCCGGCGGGGTCAACTCTCCGGTCCGCGCGTTTCGTGGAGTTGGTGGCCAGCCGTTTTTTACAAAGTCCGCGAAAGGATGCCGGCTCACGACGGTTGATGGGCAGGAGATGATTGACTATGTCGGCACATGGGGGCCGGCGATTCTCGGGCATGCGCCGGAGCCGGTCGTCTCGGCGGTGCGCGAGGCCGCGACGCACGGGCTCAGCTTCGGAACCCCGAACCCGCTCGAGGTCGAGATGGCGGAGACGATCTGCCGGCTCGTCCCCTCAGTCGAAAAAGTGCGAATGGTCAACAGCGGGACCGAGGCGACGATGAGCTGCGTGCGCCTCGCCCGCGGGTTCACCGGGCGCGATAAGATTCTAAAATTCGAGGGCTGCTACCACGGGCATGTGGATTCCCTGCTGGTGAACGCGGGGAGCGGGGCACTTACGCACGGCACCCCCGACAGCGCCGGAGTTCCCGTCGCGCTCGCGCGGCTCACCGTCGCGGTTCCGTTCAACGATCTGGATGCCGTCCGCGCCGCGTTTGCCGCCAACCCGCGCGAGTTCGCAGCCATCATCGTCGAGCCAGTGCCCGCCAACGCCGGGCTTTACCTTCCGGAACCCGGGTTCCTCGAGGAGCTCGAAAAGCTCTGCCGCGACTCCGGCACACTCCTGATTTTTGACGAGGTGATGACCGGGTTCCGCCTCGCCCGGGGCGGGGCCCAGGAGGTCTTTGGAATCCGCCCCGACCTCACCGCGCTGGGGAAAGTCATCGGCGGCGGGCTACCGGTCGGAGCGTTCGGCGGCCGCACGGAAATCATGGGCCAGCTCTCGCCCGACGGCCCGGTTTACCAAGCGGGCACACTCTCGGGAAACCCGCTCGCGCTTGCTGCCGGGCTCGCACAGATCCGAGAACTCGAGCGGCTCGATGGCTGGGCCCGGCTCGAGGAATCGGGCGCGCGGTTCGAGACGCTCGCCCAAGAGGCGACCCGCGGCCTCCCGTGCTCGTTCCGCCGGATCGGCTCGATGTTCTGCCTCTACTTTTGCGAGGGGCCGGTCGTCCGCCTCTCCGATGCCATGCGGAGCGACCGCGCAAAGTTCGCAAAATTCTTCCACCGATGCCTCGCCGACGGCGTGTATTTTGCGCCCTCGCAATTCGAGTCCGGCTTCCTGTCGCTCGCGCACACCGACGCCGACATTGACGAATCCGTCCGCGTTGTCGCGACCGCGCTGGCAGGCGTCTTCTGAGCTTTTACGCCTCCGCTCCGCCGGGCTGGCGGGCGCGCTCGCTGCGGGCGAGCCAGATGCCAAGGAGCGCGACATCGGCCGGAGTGACCCCGTCGATTCGGGACGCCTGCCCGAGGGTTTCCGGACGGATTTTTGAAAGGCGGTGGACTGCCTCAGTGCGAAGCCCGACGATGGATTCGTAGGCGGTGCCGTCGGGGATCTGTTTTGATTCGTGGCGTTCCGTGCGGGCGATCTGGTCCTCTTGGCGGCGGATGTAGCCGTCGTATTTGAGATCGGTTTCGATCTGGTCCCAGACGTCGACGGGGTAGGCGTCGCGGATCTCCGGCGGGAGCCCGCGCCAGGCGTTCTCCGATCGCTTCAGCCAGTGCCCGAGCGGGAGGGAAGCGACCTTGATCTCGACGAGTCGCGCTCGAAGCCCGGCGACGAGAGCCGACTTTTTCTCGAACCGCGATTTTCTTTCGCCCGTGACGAGACCTGCGAGAACCGCCTTTCCGGTGAGCCGGAGGTCCGCGTTGTCCTGCCGCAGGAGGAGCCGGTATTCCGCGCGGCTGGTGAACATTCGGTAGGGCTCAGATGCGCCCCGCGTGACGAGATCGTCGAGAAGCACCCCGATGTACGCCTCGTGGCGGGCCGGGACAAAGGCCGGTCGGCCGAGCAGCTTGAGCGCCGCGTTCGCGCCGGCGATGAGACCCTGCGCGGCGGCCTCCTCGTAGCCGGAGGTCCCGTTGATCTGCCCCGCAAAATACAGCCCGCCAAGGCGCTTCGTCTCGAGCGTCGCATGAAGCTGGGTCGCCGGGCAGTAATCGTATTCCACCGCGTAGCCGGGGCGGAGGATCTCCGCATTTTCGAGGCCGGCGATGCTGCGGATAAACGCGAGCTGGACGTCGAACGGCAGGCTCGTCGAGACCCCGTTGACGTAGATCTCCCCGGTGTGCCGGCCCTCGGGCTCGAGGAAAATCTGGTGGGCCGGCCGGTCGGCAAATTTTACGACCTTGTCCTCGATGCTCGGGCAATACCTTGGCCCGACCCCTTCGATGACGCCGGCGTAGAGCGGGGATTTGTCGAGGTTCGCGCGGATGATTTCATGCGTGCGCTCGTTCGTGTGCGTGATATGGCAGGCGACCTGCCGCGCCCGCAGCCCGCCGTCCCTCCACTCGTTGAGCGTGAAAATATCGTCTTCCCCGCGCCGGAGGGTGTCTGCGAGGTGGCTGAATACCGGCGCGGGATCGTCGCCCGGCTGGACCTCGCATTTTGAAAAATCAATGCTTTTGGCGAGCAGCCGGCACGGGGTGCCGGTCTTGAAGCGTCCGACCTCGAACCCCAGCTCGCGCAGGCAATCGCTGAATGTCGAGGCCTCATCACCGAGGCGTCCGCCAGCCTGGTTGTGGAGCCCGACATGCAGGAGCCCGCGCATGAACGTGCCGGTGGTGACGACGACCGCCCGCGCGCGGAACGTGATCCCGAGGGCGGTTTCGACCCCGGCGACCGCACCATTTTCGACGGCCAGGCGGATGGCATTTCCCTGCTTCAAATCGAGAAGCGGGTGCGCCTCGAGGAGTGCCTTCATGCGGAACTGGTAGGCCTTCTTGTCGCACTGCGCGCGCGGTGCCCGCACGCTCGCCCCCTTGCTCGTGTTCAGCATCCGGAACTGGATGCCGGTCGCGTCGGTGTTCAGCGCCATCGCGCCGCCGAGCGCGTCAATCTCGCGAACGATGTGACCCTTCGCGAGCCCGCCAATCGCCGGGTTGCACGACATCTGCGCGACCGTGTCGGCATTCTGCGTGAGCAGCAGCGTCTCGCAGCCAAGCCGGGCCGCCGCCATCGCGGCCTCGATCCCCGCATGGCCGCCGCCGACGACCGCCACGTCGTAGCACTTCGGATACTCGAAATCGCTCAACTTATTCGGTCGCGATGCCGTGCTCGGCGAGCTTTTTCATGAGCACCCCGGTCTCCAGCTTGTGGCAGTTTTGCAGCACGATGTCGCCCGCCACAAAGTTGTCGAACGTCCCGCGGATCCCGGTGTTCTCGCCCGCGACGATGAACGCCCGCTCCTTTGTCAGCGCGCCTTCCCAGTTCCGGTGGAAGACATCCGCCTTCGAGTTGTTCCCGCCCACCGACACATTGTTCGTCGGCACGTCGTCCGCCCCGAAGACCGCCTTCACATCCGGCGTCGTCTGGTTCGGAAGCTGCATCACAACCGTCAGCGGATCGCCCGCCGAGTCGTCCGACTGGGTGACCAGACCGACCCGACCGTAAACCAGGATCCTCATCCCGTTGTATTTTTGCATCGCGGCATCCGGCGATGTCCCAAACTCCGAGACGATCTGCTCGAGCGTCACAAACCCGTCGGGCGGCAGTGCCGGCAGGGTGGGGGACTGGGCGAGGGCGGAACCCGCGAAAAGCGCGGCCAGCGTGCAGGACAAGAGAATGGATTTCATAGATTCGCCACCGTAGCCCGCACGGACGCAAAGCTCAAATGTTTTGAAATCGCGGATGCGTGGGATTGTCGGCGGGCCGCGCCGGCTGTATGGTCGCGCGGATGAAATTTTGGGCAATTTCGGTTTGCGGGCTGCTGGCTGCGGCGATCCTGCTTGCATGGTTTGCCGCCGGGAAAAGCTACCGCTTGCAGAAGCTGGTGTTCGGCGTGCGGTTCGCAAGCCACGACGCCCGGATCGCTGCGGCCGCCGCGCGCTACGGCGTGAGACCGTCGCTCGTCAAGGCGGTGATCTGGCGGGAATCGCGGTTCCAGCCGGAGATGCTCGGAGCGCACGGCGAGCGCGGGCTCATGCAGATCACTGAGGGCGCGGCGCTCGACTGGGCGCGCGCGGAAAAAATCGAAACGTTCGTTCCGACCGACCTCCTCGATCCGAAGACGAACATCGATGCCGGGACATGGTATCTTGCGAACGCGCTCCGCCACTGGGCTGGGAAGGATGACCCGATCCCGTTTGCGCTCGCCGAATACAATGCCGGCCGCACCCGCGTGAAGCGCTGGGAGCGCGACTCCGGGCTTGGAGGAGACTTCGGGGCGGACGAGCTCCGGGCCGCGATGGATTTTCCAGCAACAAAATCCTACATCCGCGCAATCACAGAGCGATACCGCGACTACGAGCGCACCGGCGAATTCTCCGCCACAAAGCCCCCGGGCACTCCATTGCCACCGGATAAACCATGAGGCCGTCGGTCGGCGAATCCAGCGTCAAAAAAGCCCGCTGAGCGGCAGGGATCAGCCCAAATTCAGGTGCGCGGCGACCAGAAGCCCGCGGAGCGTGAGGATCGGATCCACCGCGTCAAAGACCGGCAGGCCAGCCGAGATGAGCCGGGCGTCGCCGCCGGTGGCCACGACTTTCGGACGGTGGCGCGGGAATGCCTCGCGGCGGACCTGCCGGAGGATTTCTGCGACAAGGCCGCGGTAGCCGTTGACCGCACCCGAGAGCATCGCGCCTTCGGTCGTGCGCCCGACCGCCGCGACCGGCTCGCGCAGCCGGATCAACGGGAGGAGCGCCGTACGGTCGTGCAGGTATTCGGTCATCGCGTTCAGGCCGGGCGCGATCACCCCGCCGATGTAGCTCCCGCCCGGAGAGATCACGTCGAACGTAACCGCCGTCCCGAAGTCCACCACGATCGCAGGCACCCCGTAGTGCGCGGCGCATCCAGCCGCGTTGGCAAGCCGGTCGGGGCCGATCTTGCCCGGATTCGGATAATCAATCCCCACCCCGAGGTGCGTGTGCGGCCCGATCCAGCAAACTCCCGGACCGCAGGCGGCATCCACCTCGCGGCATTTTTTTGGAACCACCGAGGCGGCAACCGTTCCGGCGAGTACCCTGCCCCCGATCAGTGCCCGGATTTGACCTGCCCTCAGGGTTTTCGTCGGCAGGCGGTGGACCCGTCCGATCCGCCCGCCTCTCGCCAGCGCAAGCTTCACAAACGAGTTGCTGATGTCCACCAGTAGAACATCCCCAGACACCGCCCCCGATCCGGCAGAAACTCCCCGTGCTGCTCGCGAATTTTCGAGCGTCACCTGACGCGAAGGCATCGCCGCCGGTGACGCTTTGCGTCCGCGAACGGGCTCGGATCGCCTGCCGGACTTGGTTTCGTTGATTTTCGACATAGCGCGAGAAATTCGGCCGCCCCATCAAATGCACGCCGGAATTTTCGCGCAGTCTTGGTTGCAAACTGCCAAAATGCAAGGCTCTGCGACAGCCCCGAACGGCCGCCGGGCATCTCCAAAAACCTCCAAGGCCCCTTCCGTATGGAAAATTAAAAAAAATCAGCCTTCCACGCCTCCGCCTTGGGAAATCTCCTCTTGACCAATTCGCGGCAAATCCGACGATGCAGGGATGGCTTTTTCCGACAGTTCGAATTTCATCAACCGCGAGCTGAGCTGGCTGGAGTTCAACCAGCGGGTTCTTGACCAGGCGATGGACGACGCGAACCCGATCCTCGAGCGCCTGAAGTTCCTGTGCATCGTCAGCTCGAACCTCGACGAATTTTTTGAGGTCCGGGTCGCCGGGCTCAAGCAGCAGCGGCAGACGCACACGTCGGAGACCGGTCCGGACGGGCTCTCTGCCAGCGAGATGCTCGCCGCGATCAGCGACCGCTCGCGCCGGATGGTGGACGACCAATACCGGTGCTGGCGGGAGCGGATTTTTCCGGAACTCGAAAAACAGAAGATCCGGTTCCACACGTATCCTGACGTGCCGGATGACGAGCGGGCGCACTTCAAGAATTTCTTCGATACAACGGTTTACCCGGTGCTCACGCCGATCGCTGTGGACCCTTCGCATCCGTTTCCGCAGCTCCTCAACAAGAGCCTGAACGTGATCGTCGAGCTCGAGGGCGACGGTCTCCAGACCGACATCGCGGTCGTCCAGGCACCGCGGATCCTGCCGCGCGTCGTCCCGTTTTCGAAGCAGCAGAACGGCGACGACTACGTGTTCCTGGGAAACATCATCCAGGAGCACCTCGCCTCGCTTTTCAAGGGCGTCCGGGTCAAGGGCTCGCACCTCTTCCGCCTCACCCGCAACAGCAACCTCTACTTCGACGAGGAGGAGGAACTGAACCTCCTCCACGCGATCGAGGAGGAGCTCCGCCGGGTCAAGCGCGGTGCGGCGGTGCGGCTTGAGGTGCAGGACGACTGCCCGCCGGAGGTGGTGGACCGGCTGCTGCAGATCTTCAACCTCGAGGAGGAGGATGTTTTCCGAATTCATGGGCCGCTGAATTTTTCGAGGCTCATGCCGCTGGCGATCCAGATTGACCGTCCGGACCTGCGCTACAAGCGGTTCACCCCGCGCACGGTCGTCTCGCTCGAAACCGAGAGCGACATCTTTTTCCACATCCGCAAGGGCGACATCCTGCTTCACCATCCGTATGACAATTTCCAGACGGTGGTGGATTTTCTCGCGCAGGCGGCCGAGGACCCGCAGGTGCTCGCAATCAAGCAGACGCTCTACCGGACGAGCTCGGACTCGCCGATCGTGCAGGCGTTGATCACGGCGGCAAAAAACGGGAAGCAGGTCACGGCGGTCATCGAGCTGAAGGCGCGGTTCGACGAGGCCGCGAACATCAAATGGGCGCGGATGATGCGCGAGGCCGGGGTGGATGTCATCTACGGGGTCGCCGGGCTCAAGACCCACGCGAAGGCGATGCTTATCATCCGCAGCGAGGGCAACGGGATCCGCCGCTACGCGCACCTCGGGACCGGGAACTACCATCCCTCAACCGCAAAAATCTACACCGACCTGAGCATGCTCACCTGCCGGGAGGCGATCACGACCGACCTTGCCGAGACGTTCAACTGCCTCACCGGGGTCGCAAAATTCCCCCCGATGAACGAGCTGATCGTCGCGCCATGGACGCTCCTCGACACGTTTCTGAAGATGATTGACGGCGAGATCGAGCATGCGGCGGCCGGACGTCCGTGCGGGATTTACGTCAAGGTGAATTCGCTGGTCGAGGAGGGGATCATCGAGGCGCTCTACCGGGCGTCCGCCGCAGGGGTTCCGATCCGCCTCCTCGTGCGCGGGATGTGCGCGGTGAAGGTCGGGATCCCCGGCGTGAGCGAAAATATCGAGGTCCGCAGCATCGTCGGCAGGTTCCTCGAACATAGCCGGATCTTCCGCTTCGAAAATGGCGGCACCCGAAAAATCTTCCTCGGCAGCGCCGACTGGATGCCGCGGAACCTCTTCCGACGGGTCGAGACGGTTTTTCCGGTCGTCCTGCCGCGCGCGGCCGAGCACGTCGAGGAGATCCTCGAGTGGTTCTGGAAGGACAACGTGAAGTCGAAGGTCATGCGGCCGGACGGCACGTATGCGCCGCTCGACGATGGCGGCGAGCCGTTCGATGCGCAGGCGGAATTCCTCGCCGATGCCCAGCGGCGGCGGAAGCAGCGCGCGCTGGAAAAGCAGGAATGAGCGCGCCCGATCCGAAGGCACCCGAGGAGGCGGCGGTGGACGCCGACTTCGAGGCGTCGCTCCGGCCGCCGCTCTTCGAGGAGTTTTCCGGGCAGGAGAAGACGGTCGAGCGGCTGCGCCTGATGGTCGAGGCCGCCCGGCAGCGGGGCGACACGCTCCAGCACATCCTCCTGAGCGGCCCGCCGGGACTCGGCAAGACGACGCTCGCCTACATCATCGGCAACGCGATGGAGGTCGAGGTCCGCACGACGAGCGGCCCGATGATCGACAAGGCGGGCGACCTCGCCGGACTCCTCACCAACATCGAGCGCGGCGGGGTCCTCTTCATTGACGAGATCCACCGGCTCCAGCCGGCGATCGAGGAATACCTTTACCCCGCAATGGAGGACTTCAAGCTCGACATCCTCATCGACCAGGGGCCGAGCGCGCGCAGCGTCCGACTCAACCTCGCCCGCTTCACGCTCATCGGCGCGACAACCCGCGCCGGGATGATCAGCGAGCCGCTCCGCTCGCGCTTTGGGATGAACTGCCGACTCGATTACTATCCGGCCGAGCAGCTCGCCACGATCGTCTCCCGCAGCGCCGGGCTCATCGGTTCGGAAATGGGCGAGGGCGCCGCGATGGAGATCGCGCGCCGGTCGCGCGGCACCCCGCGCATCGCAAACAACCTCCTGCGCTGGGTCCGCGACTTCGCGCAGGTCCGCGCGGGCGGACGCATGGACGCCGACACCGCCGACAAGGCGCTCACGATGTTGGAGATCGACGAGGAGGGATTCGACGAAATGGACAAGCGGATCCTCGAGTCGCTCATCGGGCTTTTCGACGGCGGACCGGTCGGGGTCAACAGCCTCGCCGTTGCGATCGGCGAGGAGGCCGGCACGATCGAGGAGGTCCACGAGCCGTTCCTCATCATGCAGGGGTTCCTCAAGCGCACCCCCCAGGGCCGCGTCGCCCTGCCAAAAGCCTACCGCAAACTCGGCATCATCCCCCCAAGCAAGCCGGCCCAGGAAAGCCTCCTTTGATCGCAGAAAACTGGATGCGCCATCGTTTTCGCGTGATTCCACACGCGTCTTCGCGTTGAATGCCGGTCGGCATGGCAAGCACATTCGGCACATTGTTCAGGATTTCGACATGGGGTGAGTCGCACGGCGGCGGCGTGGGCGTGGTGATCGACGGATGCCCGCCCCGCCTCCCGCTTTCGGAGGCGGACATCCAGCCGGACCTCGACCGGCGGCGGCCGGGTCAGAGCGACATCGTCACGCCGCGCAAGGAGTCCGACACCTGCACGATCCTCTCCGGGGTCTTCCGCGGGCTCACGCTCGGCACCCCGATCTCGATCATGGTCCGCAATAGCGACGCGCGGCCGGACGCCTACCGCGAGATGGAGACCCACTTCCGCCCGTCGCACGCCGACTTTACCTACCAGGCGAAATACGGTGTGAGAAATTGGGAGGGCGGCGGACGCTCGTCCGCCCGCGAGACGATCGGACGCGTGGCCGCCGCCGCCGTCGCAAAAAAGGTTCTGAGCCTCGTGCATCCCGGTCTCGAGATCCTTGCATGGGTGTCGGCTGTCCATGACATCACCTCGCTTGTGGATGCCGGAACGGTCGGCCGCGAGGACATCGAGGCGAACCCGGTCCGCTGCCCGGACCCACTGGCGGCGGCGGCAATGACCGACCGGATCAAGGCCGCACGCGCCGCAGGCGACAGCGTCGGCGGGGTGATCGAGGGGCTGGTGCGCGGATGCCCGCCGGGGCTCGGCGAACCGGTTTTTGACCGTCTGGAGGCCGACCTTGCAAAGGCGATGCTCAGCCTGCCCGCGACGAAGGGATTCGAGGTCGGCTCCGGGTTCGCGGGAGCATGCATGACCGGCTCCGAGCACAACGACCCGTATCGCATGGAGGCCGGCCACGTGCGCACCGTGGGCAACCGCTCGGGCGGCGTGCAGGGAGGGATCAGCAACGGCGAGCCGATCACGTTCCGGGTCGCCTTCAAGCCGACGGCGACGATCTCGCAATGCCAGGCGACCGTCACCGCCGCCGGGGAGGATTCCACGCTCGCCGCGCGCGGACGCCACGACCCGTGCGTCCTGCCCCGAGCGGTTCCGATCGTCGAGGCCATGACCGCGCTCGTGCTCTGCGACCATGCGCTGCGCCAGCGCGCGCTCGACTGCCTGCCGCGCTGATCCGCCACGGCCCCGCCTACTCGCGTCCGCGCAGGGCGGTCGGCACAAAGACGTGCGCCATGCCGGCCGCCTCAGCCGCCGTGATCCCGGTCGGGCTGTCCTCAAATACAACGCATTCGCCGGGCGGCACCCCGAGCCGCCGGGCTGCCTCAAGAAACGGATCGGGTGCCGGCTTCCCGTTGACGTAATCCTCCGCGCAGACCACCGCATCAAAAAGCCCCGCAATCCCAAGCGCCCCAAGCGTGGCGTCCACAAGATAATGGTGCCCGCCGGACGCGATCGCCATCGGCGCGGTCCCATGGATGCGCCGCGCAAAATCCAGCACCGGACCGACCGGCTCAACCTCCGAGACCTCCGCCAGATAGTAGCTCTCCTTCGTCCGCGCCGTCACCTCGACATCCATCGAAAGCCCGTAGATTTTGTTGAGTTCGCCAACAATCACATCGGTCGGCTTGCCGCCCCAAGAATAAAAAAGATCCTCGGGAAACTCCCCTCCAAACTCGTGCATCGCCTGCGTCCATGCCCGAAAATGGATCGGCATCGTGTCGGCAATCGTGCCGTCGCAATCGAAAATGTAGCCGCCAAATGGCCGGGTCGGAAATGCAATGTTCATACGGAAAATGCGGTCGTGGACATCCGCCCAAACTATGCGGGTGCGAGGAAATTGCGAGCGGAATGACCGCATCTCCGGCAACCCAACAAGGCAGAAATCCCAAGCCGGGCGCGAAAATCACTTTTCATCCCCGCGCGCTCGCATAGATTCGGCATCCGATGTTCAGCCGGCTTTCAGAAAAACTTCAGGGCGTCTTCAAGGATCTCCGCGGGCACGGCAAGATCAGCGAGACGAATGTCGGCGATGCCCTGCGCGAGGTCCGCATGGCACTGCTCGACGCCGATGTGCATTACCAGGTGGCGAAGGACTTCGTCGCGAAAGTCCGCGAAAAGGCGCTCGGCGAGGCGGTGCTCCGAAGCGTCACGCCCGGACAGCAGATCGTCAAAATCTTTCATGAGGAACTGTGCGGGCTGCTTGGCGGTGATCCCGCTCCCCTCGATCTCGCAAAGCCGGCGCGCATCCTCATGGTCGGCCTCAACGGTGCCGGCAAAACCACCTCCTCCGCGAAGCTTGCCCGCCTGCTGAAATCCCAGGGCCGCTCGCCGCTCCTCATCGCCTCCGACCTCTTCCGGCCGGCTGCCATCGAGCAGCTCGCCGTGCTCGGCGAACAAATCGGCTCCCCGGTTTTCCGCCCGGAACCGGGAGAGACCGACATCGTCAAATCCGCCGCGCGCGCGCTCGAATGGTGCGCCGCAACCGGCGGAGATGTCCAGATTTTCGACACGGCCGGACGCCAGGAAATTGACGGGCCGCTCGTGCGCGAGTTGGTAGCGCTCAGGGATTTTCTCAAGCCGCAGGAGATCCTGCTCGTGTGCGACGCGGCCACCGGTCAGCAGGCGGTGAGCGTCGCCGAGCACTTCCACTCCGCGCTCGGGATCACCGGCATCGTCCTCACCAAGCTCGACGGCGATGCCCGCGGCGGTGCCGCACTCTCGCTCCGTGCGGTCACCGGCAGACCGATCAAATTTTCCGGCATTGGAGAAAAAATCGACCAGTTCGAGCCATTTTACCCCGACCGCCTCGCCGGGCGCATCCTCGGCATGGGCGACGTCGTGAGCCTCGTCGAGAAGGCCGCCGAGGCGATCACCGAGGCCGACGCCCGCCGGATGGAAGAAAAACTTCGCACGTCGGGATTCGACCTCGAGGACTTCCTCCAGCAGTTCAAAATGCTCAAGCGCATGGGACCGCTCGAAAATATCCTTGGCATGATCCCGGGAATGGATAAACTGAAAGATTCCTCGATTGACGAGAAGCAACTGAAGCGGGTGGAAGCGATCGTGCTTTCCATGACGCCGCAGGAGCGCACGCGGCCGGACATCCTGAACGCGCGTCGCCGCCAGCGGGTCGCCCGAGGCAGCGGCACCACCGTCACCGAGGTCAATAACCTCCTCCTGCGCTTCTCCCAGATGCGCAAGATGATGAAAAATGCGGGGCAAATGAAAAAAATGATGTCCCGCGCCGGGAAAAATTTTGGCTTCCCGATCCCCCGGGGATCGTGAGGCTGGTGGGTTTCCCGAAAAAAATCAGAGCCCGCGCACCGACAACTTAAACCTGAAAACTTAACACTTAAGTCTCTTATTCCATGGCCGTAGCAATCCGACTTCGCCGAGAAGGCGCCAAGAACAGTCCCTATTACAAGATCGTCGTCGCCGACCAGCGGCGCGCGCGCGATGGCAAGTTCATCGAGATCATCGGGACATACGACCCGAAAAAAGAGGGCGAAAATTTCACGATCCAACTCGACCGTGCCGACTACTGGGTCGGGGTCGGCGCGCGCCCGTCGCAGACCGTCGGCAGCATCATCACCAAGGCGCGCAAAAAGATCGCCGCCTAGCCGGACATCCCCCGCCGCGATGGAAGAATTCCTGCGCTACGTGATCGGCTCGCTCGTGGAATTCCCCGACGAGGTCGTCTTCACAAGGACCGACACCCCGGAGCGCACGATTTTTCACGTCGCCATGCGGCGGACCGACATCCCCCGCGCCATCGGCAAGGGCGGGCACACGATCCAGGCGGTCCGCACGCTGCTCAGCGCCGCCGCCCAAAAACGCGGCACCAAGGCCACGCTGGAGGTCGTCGAATGAACCGCGCGGCCGCCGCAATTGCCTCGACCGCTGCCCTCGCGCTCGCCCAGCCCGGCTGCGAGCGCCACCCGGCTTCGCAGACAATTCCCGGCTTCGCCGAAAAACTCGCCGAAAAACATGCCACCGAAAATGCCCGGGCGACGACCCCGGAATCCGTCACCCCGGAACCGCCGAGGTTTTTCCCCGAAGCCAGGTGATTTGCGGCCCTTGAGGTGGGCGTCTATGGCGGAAAAAAATATGGGGTTTTCGGGAAGGGAAATCCACAGAGGGGGCCGTTCCTGATGGCTCGGCGCGCGAGCGAGTGCCGCGCGGTTTTGAGACCCATTCCGCGGCGGACCCTTCTCCCGCAGTCCCGCTCGAAGCCGGAGCTCCACGGCCCCGACGCCGAAAAACCCGCTGGTCTGCCGGCCGGCTCTCAGGAATTTGGATCGCTTCCCCCGCCGGTTCGCCAAGGGTGGCTCGATTATTTGAGCGACCCCCGATTCGGACCCGAACGGGTTTTTGCACTGGTGATAGGGTTCATGATTCTGCTCGTTCTGCCGCTGGCGCTCGCCGTGCTGTTTATTGACGATATCGAAGAGGCGCTGAAAGATCCCACCCAGCCCGCGCGCGAATCGCCCCGCCGGGCGGCGGAACTGGCCCCCTCGACCCCGCTCTACTCGAACCGCCACTACCTCTTTCTCATCGCGGCCGGAGACCTGGAGCCCGTCAGAGACCGGATGAAGCTTGGCGCACGCCGCGGACTCCAGAATGCGACAGACGGCTGGATCGTTGCGGCTGCGGCCCTGCATCTGCTCGACGGCCAACCGACGCAGGCCGCCGAAATGCTCGCCCGCGCATCCGCCTCCCTCACGAAAACAAACCTCGCCTGCCTGCTCGAAGATCCGGTTTTCGATCCCTACCGCCAGTCCCCGACCCTCGCGAAATACCTCGCCAAACCCGCCCCGCCACAATGAGAGTGCCTCGCCATATCGTCGAAGCCCGCCGGGAAAAACTCTCTGCCCTCATCGAACGCCACCGCTACCTCCCGATTAATGAACTCTGCCGCCAGCTCGGCGTCTCCGAGGCCACCGCCCGCAGGGATCTCGCCGCACTCGTCGGAAGCAATCGCGTCAAACGCACACACGGCGGCGCATTGGCCGAATTTAATGAGCGGTTCCCGTCATTTAATGAAAGAAAATCTTCCGGAGCCCGCGGGAAACTCAAGGTCGCAAGGACCGCTGCCAAACTCATCGAGCCCGGCGGAACATACTTTTTCGACTCCGGAACAACGATCTTCGCCCTGGCCGAAGCTTTTTTGGAAGCTCCCGTTTCTCCAGCGACCATCGTAACATCGAACCTCCCGGTCGGCGAACTCCTCTCAATCGTGCCGGAGCTCGACGTCTTCCTCACAGCCGGCCAGCTCCTCAACCGCCAGTCTGTGCTCCTCGGAAATACCGCCCAGCGAAGCCTCGAATTTTGGAATTTTGACATCGCCTTTCTCTCCTCCGAAGCCGCCAACAGCGAGGGGATCTGGAACTCCCAGGAAATCATCGTCGAGCAGCAACTCGTCGCCATCCGCCGCTCAACCCACGCAATCTACTGCTTGGAAGCCTCAAAAATCGGACGCGCCGCACCCATTCTTCTCAAGAACTGGCGGAATGTGGACGTTCTCCTCACCGACGCATCGGACGAAAAGCTCGCCAGATCGGGCATCAGACCGAATGTCGTGCGCATCCTGCCCTGCGATGCCTCCCCCCCCCCTCCCGATCTCCTCCTCACCCCAAAAGATCCGATCCCGGTCCACTTCCTCTGAACAGCGGATGAAGCCCGGGCTCATGCCAAAATTCGGGAGAAACGCGCTCAGAGAAATCTTTGAAAAAAATCATTGACGGGCAAAAAATTCCTTATATGACTGAACCCAGTCATTTAATTCTCTCCCCTTTTTTCCTTCCGATGGCATCAACCGATTTTTCCAGCCGCCCGTTTGTCGAGTCGCTTGTGCGCGAGGCGCTGTTCCGGCAGGCCGGGATTTCTACCCCGTCCGGATCGGCTCCCACACTTTTGGCAAACAGCTCGGCCCGGCACATGCACATCTCGCCGGAGAACCTCGAGGTGCTTTTTGGCAAGGGGGCGCAGCTCACGGTCCACAAGATGCTTTACCAGGAGGGCCAGTTTGCCTCGGAGCAGACGGTCACGATGGTGGGCCCGCGGAAGCGGATCATCCCGAACCTGCGGATCCTCGGCCCGTGCCGGAACCTCACACAGATCGAGCTCTCGTTTACCGATGCGATCCAGCTCGGGATCGACCTGCCGGTGCGGATGTCCGGCGACATCGAGGGCACGCCGGGCGCCTACATCATGGGTCCGAAGGGGATGCTCGAAATGAAAAATGGGGTGATCCGGGCCGCGCGCCACGTCCACATGTCGCCCGCCGACGCCGTGTTCTACGGCGTGAAGCACCTCGACCTCATCACCCTCAAAGTCACAGCCAAAGGCTGCACGACACGATTTGACGACCTCCTCGTCCGCGTGGACCCGACGTTCAAACTCGAGGTCCACATGGACACCGATGAGGCGAATGCCTGCGATCTCGAACACGCGACGAAGGTCGAACTTTTCAAACCCTAACCAACAACCAACAACAAAAAACCAAATGAGCGAAGCAATCGGACTACTCGAAACCCGCGGATACGTCGGCCTGGTGGAAGCCAGTGATGCGATGGTCAAAGCCGCGAACGTGCAACTGATCAAATCCATCCCGATCGGTGGAGCCCTGATCACAACGATCGTCCAGGGCGATGTAGGCAGCGTCAAGGCGGCCGTCGAAGCCGGACGCGAAGCGGCGGCCCGCGTGGGCAACCTCGTAGCATCCCACGTCATCGCCCGCCCGGTGCCGGAACTTCTGAAGTTTTTCACCGCCTAAAAAATCATGAGATCAGGAAAAACCGGATCGGTTCCGGGGATAGTATCCCTTCAGCCCATTTCGCATTCCTCATTTCGCATTACCAATCATCAATTCACCTACTAAATACTATGGCTAATCAAGCACTCGGAATGATCGAAACCAAAGGCCTCGTGTCGCAGTTCGAAGCGACGGACGCGATGCTCAAGGCCGCAAATGTGGAGCTGGTCGGATGGGAAAAAGTCGGCTCCGGCAACGTGACCGTCTTTGTCGCCGGCTCGGTGGCGGCCGTCAAATCGGCCGTCGAGGCCGGAGCGACCGCAGCGAGCACGATCGGCGAAGTTGTCGCCGTCCATGTGATCCCGCGCCCGCACGACGATCTCGCGAAGCTCGGCAAGTTCCTCGCCGCCAAGCCCGCCGCCGCCTCGAAGTAAGCCTCACTCGCCCGAACGGAGGACTCTCCGTTCGCGCCGCCGCGCCAGATCCGTGAATAACAAAATCCTCGTCGCCAACATCGGCAGCACCTCGTTCAAGTTCCGCTTGTTCGAGATGCCGTCCGAACGCGTGCTCGCGCAGGGCGGAGTCGAGCGGATCGGTTCGGACGATTGCCCGTTCAGCATCACGGTCGGCGAGGCGGTCCCCAAAAAGGGCACCGCGCGATTCCCCGACCATGCGGCTGCGATCCAATTCCTCGAGGCCGAGCTGGGCGGGTTCGACGGTCTGGCCGCCGTGGGTTTCAAGCCGGTCATGGCGAAGGGGATCTCCGGCACCCAGTTCATGGACGGGACGGTGCTGCGGGCGATGGAGGAGTTCAATACCCTCATGCCCGCGCACAACCCGCCCTATATCGCGGGCGTCCGGCTGTTCAACAAGCTGTATCCCACCCTGCCGTGCATCGGCACGTTTGAGACCGCATTCTACGACAAGGTGCCGGTCGAGACCTACCGCTACCCGGTGCCCCTCGACTGGGAGTCCCGCTACGGCATCCGTCGCTACGGGTTCCACGGCGCAAGCCATCGCTATGTCACCGGGCGCTGCGCCGAACTCCGCGGCACCGACAAGCTGCGCATGATCTCGTGCCACCTCGGCGGAAGCTCGTCCATCGCCGCTGTGGTGGATGGCACCGCAGTCAATTCAAGCTGGGGAATGACCGCCCAAAGCGGTCTCCCCCAAAACAACCGCGCGGGAGACTTTGACTGCTTCGCGCTCATCTACCTCGCCCGCGACCTCGGGCTCGGACTCGATGCCGTCGAAAAAGCACTCACAACCGCCGCCGGACTCAAGGGAATGTCCGGCCTCGGCTCCGGCGACCTCCGCGACCTCGTCGCCGCTGCCACCGATGGCAACCTCGACGCCGCAATCGCGCTCCGGGTCTTCGTCGCCCAAATCCGAAAATTCATCGGCCAATTTCTCGTCGAAATGAACGGCACCGACGTCCTGATCTTCACAGCCGGCATCGCCGAAAATAACCCCGACCTCCGCGCCGCCGTCTGCGCCGACCTCGGGTTCTGCGGGCTCGAACTCGACCCCACCGCGAACTCCGCCGCCCGCGCCACCGAAGCCGTCATCTCAACCCCCACCTCAAAAATCGAGGTCCGCGTCATCCCCACAAACGAGGAAATCATCATCGCCCGCAACGCCTGGCAAAAACTCAAAGAAAAAGCATGAAGCCCCCTTCCCAAGCCTCTTCATTCTGCATTCCCCATTCCGCATTTCCCATTAACTAAAAAACCAACCAACAAACCTAACAAAACCATGTCACAACAAGCACTCGGAATGATCGAAACCCGCGGACTTGTCGCCCTCGTTGAGGCGACGGACGCGATGCTCAAGTCGGCCAACGTCGAACTCATCGGCCCGATGACCCAGGTCGGCAACGCGATGGTCACCGCCTGCGTCTCGGGCGATGTCGCCGCGGTCAAGGCGGCGACCGAAGCCGGCAAGATTGCCGCCCAGTCGCTCGGCGAGGTCGTTAGCGTCAGCGTGATCGCCCGCCCGCACAACGACCTCGGCGCGGTCCTGCCAAAGGCGAAATGATTCTTGCCCGCGTCGAAGGCAGCATTGTTGCCACCAAAAAAAATCCGAAGATGACCGGGAGCAAGCTCCTCGTCGTGCGACCGCTCGTCATCGACTCGCCGTCCGCGAAGGAGCTCAAGCCGGGCACATCCACGCTCGTCTCGGTGGACAGCCTTGGCGCGGGGATCGGCGAATACGTGCTCGTCGTCCAGGGGAGCTCGGCGCGCCTCGCGGCGGATGACAAGGATTCGCCGGTGGATGCCGTGGTCGTCGGCATCGTGGACACCGTGGATCTCGGGAAAACAATCCTCTACAAAACTCACTGAATATTATGGTCGCGATTGACGAAAAACTAGTCACCAAGGTGGTCGGCGAGGTCCTCGCCCGGCTCAAGAGCCAGGCTCCCTCGGCCGCCAAGTCCTCGGGTCCATCGGCCCTCGGGGTCTATGACGACATGGGCGCGGCGATCGACGCGGCCCAGCGGTCGTTCGAGAAGCTCCGCGATGGCGGGATCACCGCCCGCAAATCCGCGATCGCAGTCGTCCGGAAGCTCTGCGTTGAGAACGCGAAGGCATGGGGCGAAATCGAGTTCAACGAGACGAAGATCGGTCGACTCGACCACAAGATCGAGAAGCTCAAAATCTGCGGCGACTTGGTGCCGGGCGTCGAGATGATCGACCGCACCGCGTTCAGCGGGGACTCCGGACTCACGGTCATTGACCATGCCCCATGGGGGGTCATCGGCGCGATCACGCCGTCCACCCACAGCGTTCCCACGCTCACCGGCAACGCGATCAACATGATTGCCGCCGGCAATGCGGTCGTCTTCAACACCCATCCCTCGGCCGCAAAATGCGCGGCGATCGCAATCCGCGAATACAACCGCGCAATCGCAGCCGAAACCGGGATCACCGACCTCCTCTGCACGGTCGTCAAGCCGACACTCGACACGTTTGACACGCTCTGCAAGCACCCATCGGTCAACCTGCTCTGCGTCACCGGCGGACCCGCCGTCGTCGCCGCCGCGATGAAGGTCGGCAAGCGCGCGATCTGCGCCGGCCCCGGCAACCCACCGGTCGTCGTGGACGAAACCGCCGACCTCGACTCGGCCGCCCGCTCGATCATCCAGGGCGCATCCTACGACAACAACCTCCTCTGCATCGGCGAAAAAGAGGTCTTCGTCGTCGCCTCGGTCGCCGACAAACTCATGGACGCCCTCGCCCGCGCGGGCGCGGTCCGCCTCGACGCCAAACAGGTCGAGCAGCTCGCTGAAAAGGCGTTCGTGTTTCCCAAGGGCCAGGGCGCGGGCTGTCCGCACCCGGTAGTCAACCGCGACCTTGTCGGACGCGATGCCGCCGTGCTCGCAAAGGCGATCGGGCTCGATGTCCCGCCCGCAACCCAGCTCCTCTTCGGCGAAACAAAAGAGGACCACATCTTTGTGGACGAGGAGCAGATGATGCCGTTCATCCCCGTCGTGCGCGTGCCGGATGTGGACGCCGCCATCGCCGCCGCCATCCGCGCCGAGCACGGCTACAAGCACACCGGGATCATGCACTCGCAGAATATCCGCAACCTCACCAAGATGGCCCAGGAGATTGATACAACGCTCTTCATCAAGAACGGCCCGTGCATGACCGGCCTTGGCCTCGGCGGCGAAGGCTTCCTCAGCTTCAGCATCGCCACCCCGACCGGCGAAGGCGTCACCACCCCGATGACATTCACCCGCTCCCGCCGCTGCGTCATGGTCGAGAACTTGAATCTCTACTAAAAAATGAGAACCGCCACGATCTGCGGGTATGCGACGAGCACGGTCAAGCACCCCAGCCTCGAGGGCTGGCGGCTGCTGATCGCGGAGCCGGATTCCCCGGATCTCGCGCCGCAGATCGTTCTCGACAACCTCGGCGCCGCGATCGGGCAGCAGGTCCTCATTTCGAGCGACGGCAGCGAAGCACGCAAGATGGTCGGCGACGAGCTCAGCCCCGCCCGCTGGTCGGTCCTCGGCATCATCGATCCCGAAAGGTGCCTCGCCGTATGAGGATGGGCACCGTCATCGGCCGGGTCACGCTCGCGGTCCGCAATAAACGGTTTGTCGGCGAGCGCCTGCTCCTCACGCTTCCGTGGAAGTCCGAGACGTTCGGCGGCGCGGCGAAGTTCGCACCGGCGATCGTCGTCTACGACGAGCTCGGCGCAAATATCGGCCAGCACATCGCCATCAGCGAGGGCCGCGAGGCCGCCTGCCCGTTTCCCAAACCCACGCCGGTGGACGCGTATTGCGTGGCACTCGTGGATGAACATTTTTATCAAAACAAACCATGAAACTATTCGCACAAAAAGACGCCGAGGAATTCGTGAAATCCGGAGCCAAAGAATTCCGGTTCTCCCGCGACATCCGGATCACCCCGGGCGCAAAGGACATTTTCTCCGAGGCCGGAGTTAAGGTGGTCTTTGATGCCGACGCCGCCGCACCCGCAGCCGTCGCATCGGCGTCGCCCGGCACGACCGATGACCAGAAGCTCTTCCACTCGCCAGAAGCCGAGCGGATCAAAAAGGAAATCTGCGACATCGGACGCCGGATCTGGGCGCGCGAGTATTGCGATGGCAACGGCGGCAACATCTCCGCCCGCATCGGCCCGGACCGCTTCATCATCACCCCGACCGGCGTCAGCAAGGGGTTTATGACGCCCGAAATGATGAGCATGGTCGATATCAAGGGGACCCAGCTCGCCGGGACATGGAAGCGCTCGAGCGAGTTCACGACCCACGCGGCGATCTACGAGACCACTCCCGGTGCAGCCTCGGTCTGCCACGCCCACCCCTGCCACGCGGGCGCATTCGCGATCAAGGAACTCCAGCCGCCGGCCCGCCTCATCCCCGAGCTCGAAGTCTTTGTCGGCACGGTCGCCGTCGCCGGATACCAGACGCCCGGCTCGCCGGAAATCGCGGCCAGCATCCGCCCGCTCGCTCCCCAGCACCAATCCATCATCATGGGCTGCCACGGAGTCATCTGCTGGGGGAAATCCGTCGAGGATGCCTACTTCAAAATGGAGATCACCGACGCCTATTGCCGAACGGTGATCCTTGCCCAGGCACTGCCCGGATCGGCCTCGATCCCGGGCGAGAAGCTTGGCGACCTGCTCAATATGAAAAAGAGCATGGGCCTCCCGGACAACCGGTTCGGACTCAAAAATGCCGAGCTCAGCGAGGTGGACCCCTGGGACCAGATGTGCGGACAGCACGGCTGCTCGTCGCCGGTCACCCCGTTCAACCCGATGCCCGCCCCGCAATCGGGCGCAGACATGGAGGCACTTGTCCAAAAACTCACCGACGAAATCATCGCAAGCCTGAATAAATAATATCATGAAAATTGCAATCATCGGCGGTGGTGGCCGGGTCGGATCGTGCGCGGCATTCGCGCTCCAGTGCTCGGGGATCGTTCGCGAAATCGTGATGCTCGACGCCAACCAGGCGGCGGCCGAGGGCGAGGCACTCGACCTCCTCCACGGCGCGGCCTACTGCGCAGACCAGCGGATCTCGGCCGGAACGTATGCGGATTGCAAAGATGCCGACCTGATCTGCATCACCGCCGGACTCCGCCGCAAGCCGGACGAATCCCGCCTTGACCTCATCAACCGCAATGTCTCCCTCTTCCTCGGCATCCTCGAAAGCCTCAAGGGCGCTGGAATGAAAAAGGAGGCGATCATCTTCGTGGTCTCGAATCCGGTGGATATCCTGACCCAGCTCGCGGTCGAAAAGACCGGGCTCCCGGCCAGCCAGGTCCTCGGGCTCGGCACGATGCTCGATACCTCCCGGTTCTGCTCGCTCATCTCCAGCTCGCTCAACCTCCCGGCCACCCAGGTCCGCGCAATGATCCTCGGCGAACACGGCGATACCATGCTCCCGATCTGGTCGTCCGCCTCGCTCGACGGATTTCCCCTCGCGAAATTCCCAGGCGTCACCCCGGCCTTCCAGACCCAGATCTTCGAGCGCACCCAGAAGAGCGGCGCCGAAGTCATCTCCCGCAAAGGCGGCGCAGGCTACGCGGTCGGCGTCGCAATCCGCGAAGTCATTGACTCGATCGCCCTCGACCGCCGCCGCATCCTCCCGGTCTCCAGCCGGATCAACGGCACCTACGGGATCCGCGACATCTGCCTCAGCGTCCCCACCATCGTCGGACGCGCCGGCATCCTCGGCCACATCGAACTCGAACTCTGGCCAAAAGAACTCCAAGGCCTCCAAGCCTCCGCCAAAGCCCTCAAAGATACCCGCGCAAAAATCTAGGAAATCCGGCGGTCGCCCGCGAATCACGCGAAAAATCGCGAATCATCAGACATCCTGACCCCGAAGGAAGTCAGCCAGCTCAGGCGAAAGCGGCACGAACATCCCGTCCGTGTGGACGCCGATTTCTGACATCCATTTTCCACGCGCCATCGTTTTTCCAGACAGGGATTGTTTTTGGCGCTCTTTGCGTTCTTTTGCGGCCCAACTGCCTTGATTTTCATCCGATGAAATCGGTCTACAGCCGAAGCCGGCGATAGAAACGGCAAGCGGATGCGCCTGGCGAGCGCACTGGGCTCAAGTTGCAGATCTTGACTCAAGGGCCAGATTTTTTTCTTTGGGTAGGACGCTCGTTGACCTACCCCCTCCCATATCCTCCCGGGCATGATCTTCGCAAATTCCCCGTCAGGTTCCGCTTCCCCCGCGCAGCCGACCGGCTATCCTGACGCGACGCCCGCCATGGATTTCTACGCGCAGAACCGTCCGTCACCCGCCGATTGCCGCAGCCGTTTTCCCGGAATATGAGCAACGCTTTGCGCATAAACGACTGCTGGGCGAAGACCGACGAGAGTGGCCGCCCCTGCCTGTCCGTACGCGACCACTGCCTCAACGTCGGGGCCGTGGCGGAGGAGTCGGGCGCGACGCTTCCCGCTTCGCTCCGTGCTCTTTTGCCCGGCGGCGGCGTTTCCTTGATCGCGGCTCACGATATCGGGAAAATTTCCCCGGGCTTCCTGATGAAATGCCAGATGTGGCGAGAATCGTGGCAAGGCCGCTTGGGTCTGGATTCCCCGGATATCTACGAGGGCAACCACGCGAAAATCGGCCAGCGGTATTTGTCTGCCCGCCCGGAGTTTTGT
This sequence comes from Chthoniobacter flavus, assembly GCA_020718585.1. Taxonomy (GTDB): domain Bacteria; phylum Verrucomicrobiota; class Verrucomicrobiia; order Chthoniobacterales; family Terrimicrobiaceae; genus QYQL01. The sequence goes on along the minus strand of DYRS01000004.1, from coordinate 4,242 downwards.
GGGAAGCCACCCGGATGGCTGATTGCTGTCGGAGGTCACCACGGAAAATACTCCTCGACGGCGGCACGGGGGCAGAAGGTTTTTGAAGGAGATGCCGACTGGATCAAGCAGATCAAGGAAGAACTCATCGAAGAAATCTGCGCTATGTTTGGGCCCCTCCCACTGGCCCTCGTTGAGAAATCTGCCCGCCTTCATTGGTTCACTGGGTTCATGGTGTTTTGTGACTGGATCGGCTCGAACACGGGATGGTTTCCGGCGGAGGGGATGGACTGCCGGATATCGTTGGAAGCGGCCCGAGAACAGGCGAGATCCGCTTTGGCCGATATCGGATGGCGGCGGCACAAGGTTTCTACGGATTTGACGTTCGGCCGGATGTTTTCGTCAGGTCCCGGACAATTGATGGAGATGCGCCCGCTTCAATCGGCCCTGATTGAGGCTGCGGAAACTCCGGGGCTCTACATCGTCGAAGCGCCGATGGGCGAGGGCAAGACGGAGGCTGCGCTGGCGGTTGCCTGCCGCAGATGGGCCGAGGGCGGCGAGTTCGGGCTCTACTTTGCATTGCCGACCCAGCTCACGAGCAACCGCATCCACCAGCGGGTCGAGACCTTCCTTGCGAATGTTTTGGCGTCGCCGTCCGTCCTGGCGCTGGCACATGGCAATGCGGGACTCTCCGGCCGCCGGATCACTCCGGTGCTGCCTGCTGTGAATGGAGAAGACGATGGAGCGGCGCTGGCCAACCTCTGGTATTCCGACTCCCGCAAGGCTCTTCTCTCACCGTTCGGCGTCGGCACGTTGGATCAGGCATTGATGGCTGTCCTGCCCGTCAAGCACTCGGCGCTCCGGCTTTTTGCCCTCGGTGGGAAGGTGATTGTGATGGATGAAGTGCATTCCTACGACCCCTACACGTCCGCGCTTGTGGACCGCGCGGTCGAGTGGTTCCTCCAAGTCGGCTGCACGGTGATCGTTCTTTCGGCAACGCTCACCAAAGCACGCCGGGCCCAGCTTGTGGCAGCGGCCGGAGCGGTAGAGGAAGAGGTTTCTGACTCTTATCCCCTCATCACAAAAGTTTCCGTTGGCAGTTCCAAGGCCCGGTCGATTTCAGTTCCCGAATCTCTTCGGCAGAAGAAAACGATCCGCATCGAAAACCGTGATCGGGAAGGCGCGATTTGGATTCGCGAAGCCGCATCGGCAGCCGAAGCCGGCGCGTGCGTGCTCGTGGTTCGCAATACCATCGCGGCGGCTCAGGAGTGCTTCGACCAAGTCAAGTCCTCCTGCCGGGATCTCGGGATCGAGTTCGGACTCCTCCACAGCAGGTTTCCGCAGTTTCGCAGGGGCCTGAACGAAAGCCGGTGGATGCAGCTTCTTGGCAAGGGCGGGGAGCATCGCCCGAAGTCGGGTTGCATCCTGGTGGGAACGCAGGTTGTCGAGCAATCCGTGGACATTGATGCCGACCTTCTCATCACGGATCTGGCCCCCACGGATCTCCTTTTCCAGCGCATCGGCCGGCTGCATCGCCACGAGCGTCAGCGCCCGCCGGGCTTCGAGCATCCGCGCTGCATCATCCTTCAGCCGTCAGTGGATTGGTCGGTGGATGCCGCTTCGATCAAAAAGTCTCTCGGTGCATCCGCCTACGTTTACCCGCCGTTTGCCCTCTTCCAAGCGCAGAGGGTCTGGCAAACGCTCTCCCAAGTCTCTCTGCCAATGGACATCCGACCACTTCTGGAGGAATCTTCGCGCGTCACCGATTCGATGCCAACTGGGGCGGATGCGCTGCGCATCGAACTGGAGAAACTGGTGGAAGAAATGCGGGGCACCGCTTGGATGAACTCCGTCTTTGGAACCGGCGCGGTGGACGATGTCGAGGGCATGCAGACGCGCTGGAAGCCGAAGCCATCAGGGTTTGTGATCCTCCTGCAATCTTCGCCCACCCAATCTGCAAATGGAATCTCTCTCCACTTTCTGGATGGCACCTCACATGCGTTCGTTCCCGGACGGTTCGATTTCGACCTGGCCCGCAAGCTCCACCAGAATGCCTGCAGGGTCCCCAGATACCTGATTGCGGATGCCCTCCGCTCTCCCGGCAACCCGCCGTGGCTGCTTCAGCATTTTCCAGATTCCATCCTCGCCGTCTGCCCGTCGGGTTCGGCAGACTGCCTGCCATGCCATGCACCGGAAACCTCCGCCTACCGGCTCAGCTACCGCGAGGAGCGAGGGCTCTCGCATGAGCGCATCTCGGCCGTCCCAACTTTCCATGACGAAGAGGAATCCTGGTTCTAATTTTTCTTATGAATACCTTTCACCTCGTTGAAAATCCCTGGATTCCAGTCCGCTACCGCGATGGGCGCAACGTGCTCGTCAGCCTCGAAGCCGCATTCCGCGAAAGTGCTGAAATTGCTGACCTCGATTGCGCGCCGCATGAACGAATCTCCCTCATGCGCCTGCTCGTCTGCATCACCCAGGCCGAGCTTGGCGCACCGGATACGCCGGACGACTGGGACGGCTTCGGGGATGATATCGAAACCCGGGTCCCGGCCTACCTCTGCCGCGAGGATATATTCCCGCACTTCAACCTGTTCGGCGATGGACCGAGGTTTTTGCAGGTTGAGGTGCCTTCCAGTAGAGATCCCGTGAAGTCCAGCAAGCTCATTCCTCATTTGGCAACAGGGAACAACCCCACTCTTTTTGATCACGACGGCTGCGATGAGGACCGACGATTGCATCTCTCGCGCATGGCGTTGGCGCTGTTGTCTTTTCAGTGTTTTTATCCACTTTATGGAGCGGGATACAAAGGCAAGGGTCCATGCGTTGACGGCAACATGGTCCACGCGCTGCTGATCGGCGAGACACTTAAGCAGACAATCCTTTTGAATTGCCTCACGGCGGACTGGGTCCGGGAGTATTTTCACCCCGACGGGATAGGACGTCCAATCTGGGAACTTAAATCCGCGGTCGGCAGCGAGCACCTGCTTGCGACAAAAAGCTACCTTGGGCGGATGGTCCCACGACACCGCGATCTGAAGCTTGTCGCTGATGGATCGGGGTTTTACTTGCAGCAATGCGGGCTGGAATATCCGCGTTTTGAGGAGTCGAGAGAGCCGTCAGCAACGGTTGTTGTTATTACGAAAAAAGAGGTGGCGGAGCGCCGCCTCCTTCCAGCAAGGCTGGGGCGTTCTGTCTGGCGGGATCTTCACCTGATGACTGTCTTGCGCCAGACAAAGAACGAGGAGGCAAAAGCCCCGATGGCTCTTCAAATCCAGTCTCAAAGGGGTTTTGAAGAATTTCATGTCTGGGTTGGAGCACTCGTGACAGATCTCAAAGCGAAAATTCTCGACACGATGGAATCCACGTTTCCCCTTCCTCGCTCGATGTTCACTGAAGCCGGACGAGCCCGCTACGAGGCAGGCGTCCTGTTTGCCGAGGGCCGATCGAACCAGCTCTACGGCGCGGTCAAACAGTATGGCTCGTCACTAAAAAATGAGTTTCCGCCGACAGATGAAGCCAAAATGCACTTCTGGCACGCCCTCGACCAGCAGTCCGGCACGCTGCTTGAAATCGTCCGCAAACCAGCATTGATGGGCGGTCTGTCCTTCGGCGAAGGCTCCGACCCGTGGACGCTTGCCGTGCGGCAGGCCGCGCGCGACGCCTACAACTCAGTCTGCCCCCGGCAGACTCCGCGCCAGCTCCAAGCGTATGCTGCGGGGCTGAAAGTTTTGAATCCAAAACCCAAGAAGAAAAAATGAAAACAGAAAGTCCCACCAACGAGCCGTTCATTGAGCAACTCGCCCGAGTGTGTAAGGATCGAGGGCACCGCGCCGAGCTCCGGCGGTATTGGAGCAATGCCACCCGGCACTACGCGTTTCCAGTCCTCGGGCGGCTCGGGGCGCTGGGCGAGCACAAGCTGCCCGATGCCCTCACCGCCGCGCTTTATGCCGAGAACCCGAACCACCAGCCCGGCGGCAATTCCCTTGGCTGCGCGGCTCTGTGCCTCGGGGACGGTGATGCGTTCGAGTCCATGGAACGACATTTCCGGAGGCTGCTTGCTGCGAATGGCAACGAGCTGGAAGAGCTGGGGGACGGGCTCCACCGGCTTTTCATCCGCTTCGGGCGCGAGGGAATCGCCATTGATTACAATCGGCTCCTCTGGGATCTCCGCCGGTGGGCAAAAAGCGCTGACGTTATCAAGACCAGCTGGGCCTGCGATTTCTGGCAGGCTCAGGCCGACACGGCTTCCCCACAATGAGC
>DYRS01000196.1 GCA_020718585.1 Chthoniobacter flavus | reverse complement strand
CAGCTCACCAAGGCGCTGGCCAACGAGTGGGCCGGCAAGGGGGTGAATGTCAATGCCATCGCTCCCGGCTACATCGCCACCGACAACACGGAAGCTCTCCGAAACGATCCCGACCGCAGCAAGAGCATTCTGGAACGCATCCCGGCCGGACGCTGGGGGAACCCCGATGACTTCTGCGGCCCGGTCGTTTTTCTTGCCTCGGGTGCCTCCGACTACATGCACGGCGAAATCATGACCGTGGACGGCGGGTGGATGGGACGGCAATCTTCCCGCGATGCGGGTATTCTTTCCTTTTTCTGGATTACTTTTATGGTAAGAAAATGACAACGACGATCAGTTCCAAGGGTCAGGTGACAGTTCCGCGCAGGCTGCGCGACGAGTTGGGACTCACTCCCGGCACGAAACTGGAATTCGAATTGAGAGATGGCGGGGAGCTGGTTTGCCGGAAAGCCGCGCAGCAGAGTTTTTTTGCCCGCTTTCGGGGCATGGGACGCAACAAAAAGCTTCCCTACCGAACGGGAGATGAAGCCGTGGAGGTGCTCAGGGGGCCGGTTGGAAAAGGGGATGTGGATTGAACGATGACGACCGCGATTGACTCGAATGTTCTCATTGATGTGATCGGAGAGGAAAACCGGTTCACGGATGCGGGCATTCGGGCGCTTGATGCCGCACGCCATGCGGGGCGGCTCATTGTCTGCCCGGTGGTGGCAGCCGAAATCAGCGGCCACTTTCACTCGCATGAGGAGCTTGCGTCCGCTTTGGATCGCATGGGGATCGCCCTTTGCGAAATGTCGGCAGTTGCTCTGCATGGGGCCGGAGCTGCCTATGTTGATTACAAGCGCCGGAGCAGCGCACCCAAGCCGCGGATGCTCGCCGATTTTTTGGTCGGCGGCCATGCGCTTTGGCAGGCCGATCGGTTGCTGACGCGGGACCGGGGCTACTACCGGACGTATTTTCCAAAGTTGGCTGTCCTGGATTGCCGCGATTATTAGCTTCTTCTTTGCCGCAATGATCTCCCGCGCCGCCGACCAGTCGTCCTCGTTGGCTGTTGACGTCCGAAGCCAACCCGGCGACTGGCCGCCCGGCGTCGCCCGCGTCGAAATCGAAAGCACGACCGACGGCGAAAAGCAGGCGGCGATGTTCCACGAACCGGGAGGCGATGCCCCACATCCGCTTCTTGTCTTTCTGCATCCCTGGAGCGGCAATTACCTGTATTCCACTGGGATCGCTGTCGCCGAAGGGTGCATCCGGAAGGGATGGGCCTTCATCCAGCCGGACTTCCGCGGCCCGAACAACCGGCCCCAGGCCATGGGGTCCGATTTGGTGATGTCCGACATTGCGGACGCCATCGCCCACGCCAAAGCCCGCTGCCCGATCGATCCCCGGCGGATTTATCTGGCGGGGGCGTCCGGTGGTGGCCACGCCGCCCTTCTCGCGGTCGGACGCCTGCCCGGACGATTTGCCGCTGTTTCCGCCTGGGTGCCGGTCACCGATCTGGTGGCCTGGCACGGGGAGTGCGGAAAAAGCAGCCACACCAACTATGCGCGGGACATCGAAGCGGGCTGCGGCGGAAAGCCCCTGCCCGGAACCCCGGCCGGGGAAGAAGCGCTCCGGCGATCCCCCCTCACACATCTGCCCCAAGCCGGACCCATATGGTTCGACATCAACACCGGAATTCATGACGGGCATGGAAAGAACAGCGTTCCGGTTTCCCACAGCCTGCGGGCGTTCAACCTCCTTGCCAGCCCCGCGGACCGGATTTCCGAGGGCGAGATTCAAACCCTCCTTGACACCGAAGCGGTGGATGCACCGCTTCGCTTCGCCGACAACGATCCCTCCTACGCGCCGCGAACGGTCCTGCTGCGGCGCACCTCGGGCCGCGCACGTGTGACCGTGACCGACGGGGACCATGAGATCCTCGTTCCCGCCACGCTGGCCTGGTTGTCCGCAATCGACCGTGCGATCCTCCCACCCCCGGCCTCTCCACACGAATGATCCCATGAAGAAAACAATTATTATGTCCAACGAATCGCTTCTTCCGCCCGAGCCCTGCCGGGAACGTGTCCTTCCCCTGGACCTTCCGCCGGAGGCCGCCTTTGTCCACCGCAACACCAACGGGGTTTTGCCGGCCGACTACGGTCCGGTGACGCTCAGCGCCCACTGCACCTTCGACGGGGATTTCTGCTCGCAGGATTTCATGGTGGTGGGGGATGCCGCCACCAATCGCTACGTGTTCGCGGGGGCGCTCACGGCCGACCGTTCGCTGACCCACCTCACGCTGGAGAGACGGCAGGGGCGCTTCACCTGCCTGCGAATACGCCAGCCGCACATCCTTCCGAATCAACCCGGCGAGGAAATTTGGGTGGCCGAAGGCAGCGATTGGCGCGAGCTGATCAAAGAGTATGCCGACCGGGTGGCCCGGCAGGCCGGAATCGGGCCGATTTCCGCCCGGGAAAACCTGACCGGCTGGTGCAGTTGGTATTATCATTACGAGGAATTCCACAGCGGGCATCTGGAGGAGATCCTTCCCCAGCTCCAGGCGGGCGGCGACACGTATCCCTGCCGCGTCGTCCAGATCGACGACGCCTACCAGGCCCATCATGGCGACTGGCTGGAGCTGCGGGACTCCTGGCACATCCCGCTCGGCGAGGTCGCGGAGCGGATCCGTGCCATCGGTGCCATTCCGGGCATATGGCTCATGCCGTTTCTTGCCACCACCACGAGCCGAGTTTTCCATGAGCATCGCGACTGGTTTGTCCGCGACGGGCAGGACGAGCCATATGTCATCAAGGGCTGGAGCGCGCCCCCGGACCACCACTGGGTGTGCCTGGATGCCAGCCGGCAGGATGTCCGGGACCACCTAGCCGACCTCTTCCGCACGCTCCGCGAGATGGGCTTCGCCTATTTCAAACTGGATGGAACCGGCATGTCGCAACCCGAGGGCCGCCGCGTCGATCCGGACGCAACGCCCTTGAGTGCCTACCGGCTCGGCATGCAGGCGATTCGACACGCCGTGCCCGATGCGTTCCTGCTTGGCTGTGGAGCCCCCTTCCTTGCCACACTCGGCCTGGCCGACTCCGTGCGTGTTAGCCCCGACACCGCCCCCAAATGGGAGGCCTACGGACAGCCGGAGGGCGCCCACAATGAACCCTGTCACTTCGGGATGCCCTGCCTCCGCAACGCCCTGCACTACTCGCTCGCAAAGTGGTGGATGGCCGACCGCTGGTATCGGATCGATCCCGACTGCCTCATCACCCGTGACGAGCGCACATCACTTTCCGAGGGGGAGGCGAGGATTTCGGCTCTCACCGGCATCGTGACCGGCATCGCGATCACCAGTGACCATCCCGGGAAAATGGGCAGAGACCGCCTCGAACTCCTTGGCCGGGCGGCCCGCCTGCGCCTCCGCAATCCCATTCCGCTCGACGCCATTCCGGGCTCCTGGCCACAGGCCTACGCCGGCACCGTCGAAGGCCGCCCGGCGGTGGCCCTCTTCAACGACTCCGAAGAACCCAGAACCTTCCACCCCGGAGAACTCGGCCTCAACGGCGA
>DYRS01000195.1 GCA_020718585.1 Chthoniobacter flavus | reverse complement strand
TGTCGGCGGCAGGAAACATAATGTCCCGTGGCTGGTGTTTGCTGACGCTCCACGGCTGGCGACTTGAAAACACGCCATATCTTCTTCGTTCTTCTTCCTGCCCGTTCTTCTCCTTGCGTCTTCCTTTTAGTTCCTCTTCTTCGCCGTTCACGTTAGACCGGCATTCTTGCATCTGATTCGTGCTTGATTTTCTTCCCTCGGCGTGGAGATGACTTGCCCCGCGCGGTACGGTGGCGCGAACATCCACCGACAACGGAGTCATCACATGCCCTCACACGCCCGGATGGCCATATGCGCCGAATGCGGGAAAGTTTTCAGGCCCGACCGCTACAACTCCTGGCGGGAGCGTCTGTACTGCGGTCCGTCGTGCGCCCTGACGGGGCGCAAGCGGTCGCAGCGCGACTGGCGGCTCAAGAAGTTCGAGACCGATCCTGAATGGGCGGCCCAGGCGCGGGCCCTCTCGGCCGTGTGCCAGAAGGCCAGGCGCGCGGCGATCAAGGCCTCCAAGACGGCCGCGGCGGAAGTCGAGGGCATGGCTTTGAGGCGGAGGGAGGAGGCTGACAAGGCCCGCGGGGCTGCGGAGGCCGCCACGCGCCAGACGGCGCTGCTCCTGTTCGGTCTGTGCGCCGACCTGAGCGACTCGAAGACGCCCGAGGAGGTGGCGCGTTTTTCCGCCATGATGGTGGACAAGGGGGTCAGACTGGGGGGCGCCAGCGCGCTCCAGGCGCGTCAATCGACATACGCTTTCCAGCCGCAAGTCTCTGCGGGGCCATGATTTGAGCGAAAAGACAGCCATGCGTCAATCGACATACGCTTTTGAGCTTTATCTGCCTGGCCGCCGCCGGGATGCGGGGAATCGAAGTAGCGCGTCAATCGACACACATTGCCAGGCTCCCCTCCGGCGGGCGATGTTGAAGGCATCCCCCGCGGCATGAAGCCGCCGGAGGGTTCAAAAGGAGATGTGTAGATGATCCCGAAACATCCTGTTTATCCGGGACGGGTCCGGCGGGTTCCGCCGGGCTTCGGATGGGTGGACCACCGCCTCGTGAGGGAGCGGCGGATCCACGGGTTGTCGCACGCGGCGATGTCGCTGTACCTGTTCCTGGTGGCGGTGTCGGACGCGGAGGGGCTGTCGCACTGGTCGGAGGGTTCCACCTGCCGCCTCCTGGGCATGGAGCCGGAGGCGCTGCGCGGGGCGGGGGCTGAGCTTGAGCAGGCTGATCTGGCGGCCCACGAGCCGCCGATATGGCAGGCGCTCGACCTGGGAAGGGGGGCGTCATGAGGAAGGATGTCTGGCTTGAGATCAAGCGGCTCAAGGAGGTGGGGCTCTCGGCCCGCTCGATAGCGTCGGAGCTCATGATCGACCGGCGGACCGTGGCGCGGGCCCTGGTGTCGGAGACGCTCCCCCGCCGCCGTCCCGCGCGGGGCCGTCCCCGCGTCCTCGACCGCCACCGCGGCTGGATCATGGGGCAGCTCGAGCGGTATCCGCGCCTTAGCGCCATGCTGCTGTTCGGCAAACTCTCGGCGATGGGGTACGAGGGCGGGTACGGGGCGGTCAAGGACTTCGTCCGCGAGGTCAGGCCGCCCCCCGTCCCGGCGGCGATGACGCTGCGGTTCTCCCCGGGCGAGATGGCGCAGGCGGACTGGGGGAACGCCGGGACGATCATGGTCGACGGGGCGCGCCGCAGGCTCAGCCTCTTCGTCATGACGCTGTGCTTCAGCCGCAGGATGTTCGCCGACTTCCTCCTCGGCGAGGCGATGGAGCACTGGCTGGAGGCGCACTGGCGCGCCTTCCTCTTTTTTGGCGGGGCGCCGGCCGGCCTCATGATCGACAACTTGAAGACTGGAGTGCTGGAGCGGCCGCCCGGCGGGGAGCCGAGGCTCAACCCGCGGTACGAGGACTTCGCCCGCGTCTGCGGCTTCGACATCCGTCCATGCGCGCCTAGGTCGCCCCGCGGAAAAGGCGGGGTCGAGCGCGCTGTGGGCTATGTCCGGACGGGGTTCCTGGCGGGGCGCGGCGAGGAGTCGTTCGAGGGGCTGCGGGCGTCGCTCGCGGCATGGCTCGACCAGACGGCCAACCGCCGCGTCCACAAGACCACCGGCCGCGTCCCCGACGAGCTCTTCGAGGAGGCCGAGCGGAAGGCTCTGAGGCCGCTGCCCGCCATCCCGCCCGACCGCTCGGTGACGGCCGCCGTCCAGGCGTCGATCCAGTACCGGGTGGAGGCCGACACGAACCGCTACTCGGTTCCGCCCGAGCACGCCGGCCGGCGGCTGACGCTGCGCAAAAGCGCCGACCGCATGGTGTTCTACGACAGGGAGCGGCTTGTCGCCGACCACGTCAGGCGGTACGGGCGCAAGCTCGACATCGTCGACCCGGCCCACGACCGCGCCCACCTGGAACGGAGCAGGAGCGCCAGGGAGCGCTCGGCGGTCAACGCCTTCCTCCGTCTGGGCGACGCGGCGGAGGGCTACCTCGCCGGGCTCAGGGAACGGCGGGCCAACTGGCTCTCGCATGTCAGGCGGATCGTGGCCCTCGCCGAGGCGCATGGACGGGACGAGACCGCCCGCGCACTGCGCGACGCCGCCGAGTCCGGGGCGTACTCCGCCGAGTACGTGCTGAACGTGCTCGAGTCGCGGGCGAAGCCGCGCGCGGAGCCGGGGCCGCTGCGCCTTCTCAGGGGCGGGGACATGCTCGAGGTCGACCTGCCGGAACCCGACATCGGCATCTACGACCAGCGCGGAAAGGAGGAGTTCTGAGAATGGACATCAAAAAACTGCTCAAGGAGCTTGGACTCAAATGGATGGCGGAGAACGTGGACGCCGTGCTCGCAGCTTCCAAGGAGAGGAAAACAACGCCCGCGGAGACGCTCGGGCGGCTGCTCGACGGCGAGCGGGAGGCGCGGATGGCGCGGTCCGTCCAGCGCCGGCTGCGCGCCGCCAAGGTCCCCGTGCCCAGATCGCTCGCCGACTTCAACTGGGCGTGGCCGAAGAAGATCGACAAGGACATGGTCATGGACATCTTCCGGTTCGGCTTCCTCAAGGACAACGGCAACGTCGTGTTCATGGGCGGCGTCGGCCTCGGCAAGACGTTCCTGTCCTCGGCGCTCGCAATCGAGGCGTGCGGGAGGAACATCCCGACGCTGTTCACCACCACCGTCGACATGGTCAACAACCTTCAGGCCGCGGCGGCCAGGGGATGCTTGGCGAAGGCGGTCAAAACCTACACCGCTCCGCAACTTCTGCACTGCGACGAGTTCGGGTATCTACCTGTCGACCAGCAGGGCGCGCACCTGCTCTTCCAAGTGATAAGCGGACGCTGCGAGAAGGGGTCCACGATTGTCACGACGAACAAACCGTACCGCCAGTGGACATCAACACTGGCCAATGACGCGGCCCTGACGGCCGCCCTCCTCGACAGGTTGGCGGGAAACTGCAAAACGGTCGTCATCGAAGGAGACAGCTACCGCATGAGGGACAAGCTTGACTCATGAGCGGATAGCCAGCTTGCGCATGGCGTCCGGCCTGATCCGCCGGACGCCTTTTTTATGCCGCAACCA
>DYRS01000048.1 GCA_020718585.1 Chthoniobacter flavus | reverse complement strand
TCGCTGCAAAAGCCAGCCGTTTGCCGGCGAGGCGCACCACCCGGGAAGTGGCGGCGGCACCGACGATAAAAAAGACGTTGCCCGCCACGAGAAGGGTCGAGATTTTGTGGAGCCGGAGTCCGCCCGGCAGCAGGAAGTCCGGATTGGCTCCCGCGAGATCGAGAACGTATTTGTAGTAATGGACCGTCACGCTTCCCCGCACGATGAGGAAGATCATGTTGACGATGCCGATGAGGAAGAGGATGAGCCAGGGCAGGTTGCGGGCCAGCATGCGGAGGTCGTCGCGCAGGGCTCCCGACTGGGTCGGCGGCGGCGCGATCCGTTCGCGCGTGCCGGCAAACGAAAACAAAAACAGTCCGACAATTGCCACTCCGAACAAGCAGGCGGTGAAGAAATATCCCCTGCGATCATCCCCGGCTCCGAGGACGGCGATGAGCGGGAGGGTGACCGCGTTGACCGTGAGCCCGCCGACCTGCGCGAGGGTCATGCGGTAGGAATTCAGTTTTGTGCGGTCGATCGGGTCGCCGGTCATGACACCCGAGAGGGCGGAATACGGAATGTTGATGGCGGTGTAGGCGAGCATGACCACGTTGTAGGTGATCCATGCGTAGGCGATTTTTGCGGTGCCCTCCCACGGAGGAGTTGTGAACGTGAGGACAAACGTCACAGCCAGGGGCACGCACATCCAGAGCAGGTAAGGGCGAAACTTGCCCCACCGGGTCTGTGTGCGGTCGGCGATAGCGCCCGCCGCGAGGTCGCTGATTCCGTCGAGGATGCGCGTGAAGAAAAAGAGGGCGGCGACGGAGGCGGCGGGCAAGCCGTAGATGTCCGTGTAAAAATACGTGAGGAACGTCATGAGCGTCCCCCACACGAAATTGCTGGCGGTGTCTCCCGCTCCATAGGCCAGCTTCTCTCTGAAGCCGAGATGGGTGGGTTGAGGGGAGGTCTCGTTCGTTTTCATAGGAGGAGGCTCGCGGCTGGGACTTCGACGAGGATCTGCCCGATGCTTCCGTCTCGCCGCAGGAGAGACGCGCTTTCTTCGAGCATCAAGCAGGGAGTCGCGGAGGTCCGCGCAGTCTCCCCGTCCGACGGTTGCACAGTGATCGAGGCCGAACTGCCGAGCGTGTAAAACACCGGGACCCCGCAAACAGTGAACGCGACGGTGCGGGGCGGGACCGTGAGTGTTTGCCGCCCTGCGGGACCGCCGACAGGGAGTTCCCCGCCCTGTCCCTCAAATTCGGATCCCGACAGGAGTCTCGGGAGAAACGAATAGATGCCCTTTTCGAGGCAGACGCCAAGTTCGATCTGTCGGCTGAGAATTTCCTCTTTGACCTGGCCGGTCATTCCGGGCTGTTGGGCCCCCTCGTGGGCTGGTGTGTGCGAGTAGGGATCGCAGGGGAACGCGCCAAATTCCCCGGGTGATTTTCTGAAGCCGAGGCCGTCGCGGATTTGCGAGTAAGCGAGAGCGAGGGCGCGTGCGGTCGCGGAGCCATCGGGGCATCCGGTCGCCAGCTCGCCCACGGCAAGGAGGAGTTTGGCCACCATGTGCCAGTAGATCGAGCCGAGTCCCTCAAATGCGAACATTCCGCCGCTGCGTCCGGTGAAGCGCGAATGCGCAAAGGCCTGCTCCCATGCGGCGAGGATGGCCCCCCCATCGCGCGAGACAGCCGAAATCCATCGCGGGTCTGCGGCAAGCTCGTCGAGCCTGCGGCAAAGCTCGCGCGGGTTGCGCAAATCGGGGGCGAAGTGCCAGCACCCGCTTCGTCCGCGGATTGCAAGCGAATGGTCACCCGCGTCGGCGAGCATGGAAAACAGCGCAATTCCATCGGCGGGAAGCGTATTGCGTCCGAGGACGGGAGGGAGTTTGCGGTCGGGGTAGAGGGTATAGCTGTTTTGGTCTTCGCGAAAGAGTTCCGATGTGCGCAGGGTTGCCAGCAATTGGGCGGCTTCCTCAGCGGAGAGAAAGCCGGATGCCAGCACGGCGACCTGACCTTCGAGCATCAGATCGAGGTTGTGGACTGCTGCTCCCCCGTCGTTTACTGCCAGCAGGTTGTAGCTGTGGAAAAGGCCGTCCGGGCGGCGATTCGCCCGCAGGGTGTCGGCGAGCAATTCGCGAAAATCCCTGATCGCTTCGCGGATCTCGCTGCATGCAATCTCGCAGGAGGTGCCCAGTCCGCACCCATACGCCATCCGCCAGTATGCGTCGAGAGCCTCTCCGGCCTCCCTCATGAACCGCATGCGGGTGCCTGCGCGATCAGGCCCGTCCGCAGGTTCGCTGAGGAGGTCCGCCACAAGGGAGCGGAGCGCGCCGAGGAGGTCCGAGGAGGATTGGCTGAGGTGAACGCGGAAGTCTGCGGAGAAGAGACTCTGCAGCATGTCGAGGTGGCGATAGAGTTGAGCGGTGGTGACGACCGAGAGGCCCCAGCCGGCGAGGGCGTTGTTTGCGTCATTCCACTCGGGCCGCTGGGTGTTCAGCCAGACCCCGCCATCCGGCACCAGATTTCCGATTTTGGCGAGCACCGGAATCAGGAGCTTCTCGGCGAGGGTTGCGCCAACAATTTCGCCGTCCGCATTGCGCAGCAACCTCCCGTCGCCCCCGATTTCGTCGGTCATTCGTGCATGCCGCTCGTGGGATTCCTGGTCGAAACGGATTGAAGCGCGGGGGTCGCGCAGGCGTTCGGCAAATGGGCGGATTCGGTAAGGCACGTCCACGAAGACGTGGGGGCCGCCGTCGAGTCCGTGCGCGAGTTCACCGGGGAAGGCGGTTTCGTGGGCTTCGAGGAGGCGGGTGAGATAGACGATCTGGTGGTCTCCCCAGTAGCCGATATTGCTCCACGGGTCCTCCGGGTCGAGGACTTCCCAATCCACGCCTTTGCGCTCGATGCGGTAGGGGTTGAAGCCGTCAGCCGTCGATGCGTTCAAAAAAAGTGCCACCATCGAGGGGAGGAGTGCCGGATAGGAAACCGCCAAGGCTTCCCAGTTTTGAAAAATGTCCCGCCAATTTCCCTGGTAGTTCCTGGTTGGATTCCCATTGCTGTCGGCAATCTCGATCGAAAACTTGTTCCATGGGCGGCTCGGATCTCCGTGGCGGCGTCCGAAAGTGAGCGGCAGATATTCGCGGCATGCCCTGGCAAGGTCGGGGTCGCCGCAGGCATCGCCCGCCTTGCGCAAGGCGAAGAGATCCCTCGCCTGCAAGATGTGCGGAAATCCGGCGCGAGCGCGTGCGAGGGCCGGGCGGTTTCGCCCGGACAGATAGTGGGCGAAGTCGTCGGGGGGAATCGCGATCCCCTCTTCGGGGAGTCCTCCCCTCATCGCGTTGAAAAGCGCGTTGGCCGCATGATGGGCGGGCAGGGTCGGATCACCACTCACCTGCCAGCCGTCCACCGCAACCAACACCCCGCCCAGGGCTTGGAGCGAGGCAGCGAGTTCCGAGCCCAGCGACTCAGACGTCATCCCGCCTGACTCCGCCATTGCGACCCGCTCGGCCAGCCGTGCGTGGTCGAGCCATGTGTCCAGCACCGACCACCACTCGACCCGGCCCCCTGCCGGAATGATCGGAGAAAAGCCGACGAGGTGTGCTCCCGGGCAGCCACGGGCCTCGTGTTCCTCGCGCAGCGGACGCCCCGCCAAAAATGCGCCGAGCTGGCGCTCGCTCGGCAGCACGTGCGGCGAGAACCCTTCCAAACCGGCGGAAACCGCGCAGGCATACCGCAGCGACTCGCAGGGCTCCGCGCGGTCGGAGACGCCGACATTGAGCGAATAGATTGCCGCGCCACCGGGAGCGAGTTCGTGGCGCATGTAGGCTCGCGCGAGGTAACTCATGCCCGTGTAGAGGCCGTCGGGCAAACCGGGTGGCAAAATATGCCGCCAGCCTTCCATCACGCGCGGAGCAACCTCGACCGACCGCAAGTTTTCGATCCATGACCGCTTGAGGAGTCCCACGCGTTCGCTGAAGGCAATCTCCCAGCCGAACCGCAAACCGAGCCGCAGATGTTCCTCCTCGAAGACGAGCGAGCCGCCTGTGACATGCTTGCGCAGCGTGCGCGAGACGTCCTCGCCCGCCCGCCCCGCATAGGGCTCCCACACTCCGTCATCGCAGGCAATGGCGGCATAGAGTCCGCCGCCATCCCGTGAGCCGAGGATCTGGTCCGCGTTGCGGTAGGGAAAGAGAGTGCGCGCCGGAGAAACCCGCCCGGCAGTGAGCGAGGCGTTGCTGCCGGCGAAGATCCACCCGCTGCCGGCACTCACCACATTGATCAGGAACGGGGCGATGTTTTCGGCGTGTTCGATGGTGACGAAGGGATCCGTTGCGGATGGCCCGGCCTCCGGGCCGAAGGTGTCTGAGAGAGGTTTCATGGTGTCCTGAAAAAGCGCGCGCCATTTTCGCGGATCACTTCCGCAAACCAGTGAGCCGATTGTTTGAGGGTGCGTTTTTGAGTTTGGAAATCCACGTGAATGAGGCCGAAGCGGTCCTTGTAGCCCTCCGACCACTCAAAGTTGTCCATTGCCGACCAGTGGAAGTAGCCGCGTGCGTCGCCGCCCCCGGCCCGCCATTTTGCGAATTCGGACAGGTAGCGGTGCAGGAAATCGATGCGTGCGCTGTCGGCCACCCCGCCTTGCACGTCCGGCCACTCGCGCAAAGCGACGCCGTTTTCCGCGATGACAATTGGGCACGGATACCGCTCGGAAAGGAATTTTGGCCCCCAATACATCGACTCGGGAAAAACCGGCCACCCGAGCGAGGATACGGGGAACCCGTCGGGAAGCGGGACAACCTCGGGTCCGTGATGCCCGGCCCGCACGACCGAGCCCGTGTAAATGATGGCGCCGTTGAAATCGAGCGGCTGTCGGATGGTTTCCATGTCGTGGGTCCGAATGGCGGGCACCGCCGCACCGAACCGTTGCAGGGCGTCCTCCGGATAGTGTCCGAGGAAGACGGGATCCGACCACCATGAGTTGGCCCAGAGAGGGTTTGGTTCGTTGCGTCCGAGCGGGTTGTCGCCGCTCATGTTGAAACAAGCCTCACGGGCCGCCTCCACATCGGCGGGGTCGGTCGTTGCCGGGATCGCAATGACCCCGCTCGGGGCCCACCCCACCTGGTTCTGCGCATCCGCTGCGCGCAGGGCCGAAACGGTCATTCCGTGCCCGAGGAGGGCATGGTGGCCGGCCGCAAGCACGGACCCAAGATCGAGAGAAACCCCCGGCGCATGCACGCCGCGATAATAGCCGAGTCCGATGAAGCACTGCGGCTCGTTCATCGTGAACCACTTTCGCACCCGTCCGGCCAATCTTCCCGCAACAGCCGACGCCAGTTCCGCCATCCAGTCCGCGCAATCCCGGTTGAGCCACCCGCCGCGCCGGTGCATCTCCAGTGGCATGTCCCAGTGGTAAACCGTGATCCACGGTTCGATGCCCGCCTCAAGCAGTGCGTCCACCAGCCGGTCGTAATAGTCGAGCCCGCGCTGATCGGGCATCGGCGATCCATCCGGACAAACCCGCGACCACGAGATCCCGAAGCGGTAGGCGTTCCACCCGGCCGCCCGAAAACACCCGACATCCTCCCGCCAGCGGGAAAAATGCTCGCAGGCCACCGCCCCGTTGTGGCCGCCAAAAACTTTACCCGGCATCTCGCAAAATGCGTCCCAAACCGACGGTCCGCGTCCCTCCTTCCCCTCAATCTGATACGGCGAGGTGGCTGCGCCCCAGGCAAAGGGGGCGCCAAAATTCTTCGGGGACGGATTCATCAATGCCAGATCCTGGATCCACCCTGCCGACAGCGACAAGGAGGCCGCTCTTTAATTGTTAAAACCATGATTGGTCTTTTGCGGCCGCGAGCAGGGCCTTGCAGACACGGGTGTGCCCGTCGAGGGTGAGGTGCCAGTCGAGCCCGAGTTCCCCCTGCGGCACGGTGGTTTCGATGAATCCGCAGCCGAGGCGGGCGGCGGATTCCTTGACGAGTGCATGCCACGGCTCCCTGGCACCTTTGGCGATCACGAGGAGCTCGATTCGCGCACCCGGATAGTCCTCGCGCAGACGTCCGATCAATTCATCCCATGCGGTTGCGAATTGCTCCGGGGTGGGAGGATCGGATTTTTTGGATGCGGAGAAGTCGTTGGCGCCGAGCCTCACGACGACCACATCCGGACGCCAATCTGCGGGGTTGACCGGGGCTTCGCCGCCGAAGACTGCTTCCCTCAAGTGATTGCGAAGTGATTCCCTGCCCGAACCATCGGTGATCGTTCCGCGGACGCCGTAGCCCGAGCGGGCGACCACTGCGTAGCCGGCATCGAGTGCCTGGGCGACGGCTCCCGGGTAGGCCAGCACGCAGTCATCCAGCGCCATCTTGTCCGACAGTCCGGCGGATGGACGGGGAGGTGCCTTCGCGAGCGCCCCGTAGCCGACTGTATAGGAATCTCCGACAAACAGAATGCGGCGAGCGGGAAACACGGGAGCCTCGCCGAAGGCGGCGCCGCCGACCGTCTCGACGCCGAGGACTCCCGCCTTTGCCGGGCGGTGGTGGTTTTCGTTTGCCAGTCTCAACCCGACTGCGTGCATTCCGCCGCCCGCCGGGATCGGGATGCGGACCGAACCCGCAGGGTGGGGGCATTCGATGTCTTTTTCACGTTTCCCGTCAATGAACACCGCGATGCGGAAGCCGGGATCCGAGGACTCCAGGCGCACATCGACCTCCCCGTTGGCTGAGAAGGCGATCCCTGAGGCCGGCCAGTTGAAACGAATGCGCACGGGGTCCGTGCGGTCGGTCCGTCCGAGGCTGGCGATCCGGGGATCGCAGGCATCGAGAATTTCCGCCTGTGCCGGGAGGCTGGCGAAGATCGAGACACCGAGTGCCACGGCCATCAAGGCCCGTCGGGGGATGTGGCGCAGGGAGGTCATGTTCCAGGTCTCGCACACTTGCGACTTGCCCGCATCACAGAAATCACTTATCGGTTAAGTTGAAGGAATTCGTTGATGCACGCACCTGTGACCCTTGCCCAGATCGCCAAAGAAGTTGGAACCACGACCGCCACCGTTTCGATGGCACTGCGGGGCAAGCCGGGGATTTCGTCCGAGACAACCCTCAGGGTGAAGGAGGCCGCCGAGCGGCTCGGATATCGTCCCGATCCGCGCTTTTCGCAGCTCATGCAATTCCTGCGCACCCGCAAGGACGCGCCGTTCCACGCGGTGATTGCCTACATCCACGATTTTCCGAACAAGGACGGCTACTGCTGGCTGCACACGCACTCGGAATTTTTTCTTGGGGCACGGAAGCGGGGAGCGGAGCTTGGCTTCGAGATCGAGCCGTTTTGGGTGCGAGAGCCGGGGATGAGTGCCGGTCGGATGCGCGATATTCTTCGCGCACGCGGGATTCCCGGCGCGATCTTCACCACGCCTTCGGCCACCACCTGGCCGCTGACGGAGGAATTTGAAGGGCTGGGCGTGGCGGTGGTCGGCTACACGGAGTGGCTCCCGCAGTATTGCCGGGCGTGCAGCAACCAGCACCACTCGATGCTGGTGGCACTGGCCAACCTCGAACGCCTCGGCTACCGGCGCATCGGTCTCGCGCTCAGCAGCCAGGACGATGCGAACGCCGAACACAACTGGCTCTCGGCCTACCTCGGCCATCACCACGCCCTGCCCCGCGAACGCAGGATCGCGCCACTCCTCGGATCGGCCCAGAAAATTTTCACCCGTCAGGTGCTTGGCACATGGATTGAGAAATACCGTCCGGACTGTGTCATTGGGCACACGAATCCGCTTCTGGACCGGATCCTTGAGCTGGGGCACCGGGTTCCGCGTGACATCGGTTTTGCCTCGCTCGATCTCTTCCCGCGGGACGACGGGCTCGCGTGTTCAGGCGTTGACCAAGTTTCCGCCGCCGTGGGAAGTGCCGCGCTTGAGCTTGTCGTCGGCCAGATTGCCTTCCGCGAATCCGGTTGCCGCGAGCACCCCCGCCTGGTGCTCATCGAAGGTGTCTGGCGCGACGGGGCCACCACTTCGGCGAAGAGATCTACTCCCGCGAAACGTTCTGCAAGATAAACGAGCCCGAGCCCTTCTGGATGTTTTGCTGGTAGATGACGGTGTAAAGCGGGGTCGTGAGCAATCCGCGCAGGTTGTCACTCAGAGGGGCTTCTAGGACTTTGAGAACCTCTTCACCCCGGCTGAACTTGGCGGTGATTTGCTTCTCATCGACGGAAATTTCCACGCCGATGGTTCCGGAGCCGGAGCCCTCGCCAAGAAATGCGCCACCCGTGAGAAGCTCTGCGCCTTGGTTGGGAAATCCTTCGCCCTTTCCGTAAAGTCCGACATAGAGGCCGCCGTGTCGCGAGTTCAGAAAGAGAGCGACGTTGATCACCGCTTTTTCGCTTTCCCAAGCACCGGTTGAAGTGGGGTTGAGAACGATGTTGATGCGGATGTCGTTCTCATTTTCGGCATCGTCCGGAGCCGGAACGGAGACCGAGAGCGCGTCCAAGGAAACCTTGAGGGTGAGGAGGGAAGAAGGGGCGGCGGGTTCGTTGGACTTGATGCCGCTGATCGCGTAGGGGCCGTCGGACGGCCCCATTTCGAGGCCGTCTGCGGATTGCTGGACGCGGCCCATCGTGGTCCAGTCGGCCAGCGCGGCGGCTTCCGTGAAGTTCCATGAGGAGGCGTGGAGAGACGCAGAGGTGGCAACTGCGATGAGGGTGAGAATGGCGGCTGTGGGTTTCATGGTTGTGTGTGTTTGGGTTTGGATGTGGTGGGGAATCAGGGCGCAAATTCCAAGGATTCGACGGCGATCTCGCCGGGGCCTTGTCCGGGAAAAACGAAGAGGGAGAACGTGCCGAGCCCGCCGGTGGCCACTTTGCGGTCCCCCCGCTGGTTCCCCCAATACTGGCGGATCGAGGCGTCTTCGAGCGGCAGGCAGATTTCCTGAACTCCGCCCGTCGCCGCGAAAGGCGCATACTCGAAGGATTCGCCGTCCGCTCCTTCGCGTCCCGAGTAGGTTTGAAGCCCGGGCGCTCCGTCGCCGGACTCGCTCAGAAACACACGGTAGCGGTGCCCCTTGGTGCCGCGCACCCGGAGGATTGCGCGACGGGCACCCGGCGGGATTTCCGGCAGCCCGAAGTCGGCGTGCAGTCCCCAGCCGGATCCTGTTTGATACGCGACCCTGGGGCCGGAGGCGGATGGCGCCACGGTCGCGGAGTTGCCCGCGTCGGCCTTCACGGAGGTGCTCGCGGCGGAGAGGTCGATCCCGTGCGAGGCGTCGAGGGGGCCTCCATCGAGGCGGACCGGCACAAGCTCACCCCATGCTTCGGGATCGAAGGGGTAGCCGCCCGGCGGGAAAGTTCGCGAGCCGAGAGCGTTGGACGCGGCCACGTTCGTCTCGCGCATGGCCTCCACAAGCTCCTCGTAGGGACGGTCGGCAATGTCCACGATCCCGTAGTTGGAATTTTCCCCATCGAAGGAGCGCCCGTCGCCCGGCTGGTCGTGGTATTGAAACCAGTGCGCGCCGAGGGCGTAGGGTTCGTGCATCCATTCGGAGACGTAGGTTCGGTAGGCGCTGGCGCGATCGGCCTGCGTGGGGACCGTGACTTCCGCGCCTTTGGCATTCGAGTTGCCCGAGCGGTTTTCCTGCGCCCGCCACGAAAACTCGGTGATGAGGATCGGGCGTCCCGCGAGGGCGTGAAGGTTGCGGAGGAGATTGAAGTCGGGGTGCCCGTCCGGGCGGTAGTGGTTGATGCTGATGACGTCGGCGTATTTTGCCTCGGCGCGGGCCACGGCACCCGGTGGGCGGCCGGCATGGCGTGAGCCGAGGATGAGGTGGTTCGGGGCGTGGCGGCGGACCTCCGCCGAGCAGATCGAAAAATATCGGTCCGCCACCTGACCGGCCCATTCGTGCTTGAAGCGCCGTGCGCCGAGGGATTGCGGGAGCGGTGGCGGGCCGGATGCCACCTGCTCGAAAGAAGCGATCTCCCATTCCCCCCGCGCTTTCTCAAGGTTTCCGTAGTAGGATTTGAAAAACGCGGTTGCTTCCGCCCGTCCCGGCGCACCCGGGGGCAGGGCCATGTAGCGGTCCCAGAGCGATTTGTCGGGATCGGTCGGCCATCCGAATTCGCCGTAAAATGGCAGTTCGTTGTTGATGAAGAAGCCGAGAAGGTTGGTGTCGTTCGCGTGCGGAGCCACCTCGCTTTTTGCCTGTTGCGAGACGAGTGCGGCGTAGGCCGGATCGAAGACATCCACCAACCGCATGTCGGGCCGCTGGCCGTGTCCGCTCTGCCCGCCAAGCCAAAGCACCAGTGTGTAGGGCAGGCCCGACCGGTTGGCCGCATCGTCGCTCCATGCTCCCACGGAATTGAACCCCCATCCGCCAAGGCGCTCCGCCATTGCCGCCGCCCATGCGGTGCGGTTGCCGCCGTGCGCTTCAAGCCCGTCGTAAGCCTTTGCGGGATCTCTCGGAGATCCCTCCTTGGGTTGGATCACACTCACCCCGAGGCTCGGTATTTTCCGACCGTCCCTCACGAAAGTCCATCCGCCTTCCCCATTCATCAACCGGGCAAAGGAGGCCGACGGTTCTGGAATCGGGGCGGGCGTCGGAACAGGCGGCAACTCCCTGACAACCGGCTTCCCGCACCCGCCCAACCAAACCAACCCGGAAAGGCAGGACACCCAAACACCAACAGAAAAACAGAGGCGGGATCGCAAACTCGCCAAACGCGGGGAAACAAACATGCACGCCTTATCGCAAATCCCCCACCCCAACTCAACCTCCGCTTGGCTTAAATGTTAAACCCGTGCACGGGATCCGCTGGGCCCCATTGCCGGGCAGGGCGCGGAATAGCTGCAGATACGGCGGCCGGGAGGAAAAAGAGGCGGCCGGACCCGGCCGCCCAACCCTCAAAAACAGTGTGGAACGAAGTCAGCCGATTTTTCTGCGGCGAAGAACGGCGAGAACGCCAAGCCCGCCAGCGAGGAGCACCCAGGTCGCGGGCTCGGGGACAACCTCAAGATTGCGGAATTCCAAGCTGAAGTTGTTGGTGGTCGAGTAGTCGCCCTGGAGTTGGTATTGGGTGATGGAAGCCCAGTTCATCGTGCCTGTGCTCGATGTGGGGGCGTCGAGATCTGCCGTGAGGACGGTGAAGGTGGAAGTGTTGAGTCCGGCCGTGCTGAATTGATACAGGTTGTAATCCGTCCCCGAGGTTGTTGCCAGGATGACGTTGAAGTTGTTGGCCAGGTTTCCTGAGACCAGGCGCGCCTCGATCTGCACCTGCCCGGAGGGATAATATGATGAGAGATCGAAAACGGCATTTGTGCCGGCCCCGCCACTCTCGGTCGCATTCGCGATTGCGATGTATGTGGGGTTGTTCGTGATGTTTCCCGTGAACGATCCGTAGTCGAATCCGAAGCCGGTGTTCTGGAAATCATTGATCATGACTGCTGCCCTTGCGTGTGGCGCAAGGGAAGTGATCGCTGCGGAGATAAGGACTGCAAGAGGAAGAAGCGGGCGTTTCATGTTCATGGGTATGGATGGGTTGAGTTTTTAGGCTACGTGGGATGTTGTCCCCTCTGCGTGCGACCTGCAAGCAGAATATTATTTAACTGTTAAGTTCCCCGGGGATTCAATTCCCCTCCACCCTGATCCTGAGAAACCGGCGTGGGTGGGCGGCGGGGTCGGTGAGGCGGACAGGTTTGCCGGGGTCAAGCTGTCCGGTGACGTCCCATGAATCGGGCCAACTGAGCAGGTCGTCGCCAGCCAGGTCAGGACAACGACCCCCACCAGATTCGACCGGGAACGGGTGAACATAAAAAATGGGCGACCGACCCACGGTGATGGATCGGTCGCCCTTACCCCAATATTTCTGCTCTTTCCGGATCAGCGATTGTTCCTGCGGCGCACAGCGACAAGGACGGAGAGTCCGCCGGCGAGAAGAGCCCAGGTCGCGGGTTCGGGAACCACATTGATCTGCATTCCGCCGATGTAGGCGAAGCCGCTGTCATTGCCCGTGCCGAGGCCGAGGGTGAAGTCGATGTTGCCCCCCGCAGTGGGTGCGAGCGCCCCGGTGGTGACGACGTTTGAGGTATTGTTGGCCGCCTGAAGTTCGACGGTCGTGTTCGCCAACCCGGCGAATGTGTAGCTGGAGTTCCGGTTGTTCGACACTCCTGTGCGCGAAGCAAACATCGTGAACGTGTAGGTCTTCCCGGTATTGAGGCCCGAGAGCGTGAACTTGAACGCGGGATTGGCCGTCTCGACGAAAATCGAATCCATGCCGAGTTTATTGCTGTTCGTGCTGTTGAAGGCAGCGACGCTCGTGTTCGCGGCAGTGGTGCCGCTGCTATTGGCTCCCGAATGCGCATCGGTGTAGGTGAGTGTGATCCCGGAAGAGGCATTTCCACTGGTGATCAAGCTCAGCGTGCCATTCAGAGCCGGTGTGGTTTCCGTGAAATTATTCCAGGTATTTCCGAGAGTGTCGGGCGAGGTCATCTGGTTGCCGCCCCCGCCGAAATCGATGTAGATGAGTTGGGCTGAAGCGGTGGTTGCAGTGAGTGCGACAGCCGCAACAAGGGCCGCCGACAGTTTTTGGATCAGTGTTTTCATATATTGCGTATTTGTTTGGGGTTGGGTTTTGTTGGGTGAGTGGAATCGGTTTTTCCGGATTTGGATCAGGTTCGGCCAAATGCACGAAATGCCGGGGGAAATTGCATGGAATTGCATGGAATTGCGAGGCGATATTCATGAATGTGCATTGCGGAATCCATATGTTTTAAATTTAACCGTTAAGCCGCCTCAGCGGTCCCAGATCAGGTTCGCATAAGTGACGGTGCCTTTTTTGAAGATCTGGACATGTCCGTCGGCCATGAGGGCGTTCATTGCGCCATTGTTGCGGTATCGGAACCAGCCTTGGGCGTCGTTGGTGTCGGAGTCGGGGCCGGTGGGGATGGGAGCATTGAGGTTGGAGACGAGGTGGGGAGAGAAGATCTGCCATGGGTTCCAGAAGCTGGCGGTGGATTGGTTGTTGTTCCATGGGATCTGGGGAGCGTCGGCGAGGACGATGACCTGCGAGGGGCGGGAGACGGAGACAAGGGGGATGCGGCGGTCAACGCCATTCGCATCCTTCTCGTTGCAGAGGCGTGGGTGGGCGGAGTAGGTGATGGCGACCGTGTAATTGCCCGAGGCGATTTTCTTTTCGGCGGCGGGGCTCACAAAGACATTTTGTTTGGCCTCCCGGAGGTTCTGGGGGAGGTAGTCGTTCACGAAATGCGCGTAGGTTTGACCGGTGGCGGAATCGTAACTGTAGGGAAGCTTGCCGCCGGAGTCCGCCGCGTAGGCCATGAAGCCAACTCCAATCTGGCGCAGGCCGGAGAGTCCGCTGGTTTGTCTGGCGCGGTCGAGTCCGCCGCCAATGGAGGGGAGGGCGATAGCGACGAGCACGGCGAGAATTGCAATGACCACGAGCAGTTCCACCATGGTAAAGGCCGTTTGGGCGGCGCAGGGGATTGGAAGCGGGAGGCGCGTTTTCATGGCACCGGAGCGATTCGGATGCGGAGGAACCTGCTGGAGGCCGAGCCAAGGGCTGCGGAGTCGATGTAGGTGATGGTGTCGCCGATGGTTCCTGGGTTGGTGGCGAGATCGGTCCACGAGACAAGATCGTTGCTGCCTTGGACAGTATAGGTGACATCTCCGCGCAGCCGGTCGAACGCGATGGCCAGATGGAACTCGGAAACCCCGACCCCGGTCCCGGGCCGGGAGGCCGCGCTGTCGGGATCGCCCCCGAGTGCGTATTCCAGCAAATTCGGGACTCCGTCGGCATCGGGATCCGCCGCGTCGGCGGCGTCGCCGGAGTTGGCCGCCGATCCGAAATGCGTGGTCCTCCATGTGTCGAGTGTTTCCCAGACTTCGCCTGCGGCATCGAGGGCGGCGATGAGGCTCTGGGCGATATGGGTTTGTCCCTGGAGGGTCGGGTGCCAATCGAGGCCCAGGTCGCCACTCTGGTAGGCGATGTGAACGTATTTGGCTCCGTTCGCGGCGGCGACATTCTGGACGTAGGGATGCCATATTTGTGACGAGGGGCTTTGGGTGACCAGCACGAAGCGGGCGGCGGGGTGCGACGTCCGCAGCGCGGCAAGCAGCTCGCCATAGGCCGACTCAAACTCGGCTTGCGTCGGGGTGGTTTCCTTTGCATAGGTCGAAAAATCGTTGGTGCCGAGGTTCACGACAATGATCTGCGGCGAGAAATCTGCGGCGGGATACGAGGGAGCTTCCTGTGCGAAGAGCGTGTTGTCGTGGCGGTTGCGCATCGACTGGGAAGGCGAAATGTTGTCGTTCTTACAATAAGCCCCGTAGCCCGAGCGCGCGATGATCTGGTAGTCAGCACCGTAATGCCGCGCGAGTTGGGGCCCGTAGGCGATGTAGGTGTCATCGAAGGACAGCTTTTCGGCATGGTCGGATGCGGCCCGTGCGGAGCCGGTGAACGCGGCCCCGTATCCCACGGAGATCGAATCCCCGATCACGAGAAGCTTCTTTGTCGGTGCCGCATCCGGTGTGGCAAGAGCCGCCCCCTCGTCGAGAACAAATCCGCGAAATTTGGTGGTCTTGATATCGTAATTGTCCTCGTTCTTTTTGTGGATTTCGACCGTGTGGTTGCCTGCGGCGAGGCCGGTGGCGATCGAGTAGGTTTGGTTGCCAGCGGCCGAGGCGACGATGTCGGCCTGTGGGGCTCCATCCACGAACACGCGGTAGCGGTAGGTGGTGCTTGTGCTTTCGAGTTTCACGCCGATGCTCGTCCCGGTGAACTTCGCCTTGATGTGGGTGCCCGGCCAGTCAAACTCCGGCGCGTCGGGGTCCGCCCAGTTGAAGCGACCGACATACCGGATGTTCGCGTCCCCGGGGGAAATGTCCGTTCCCGCTGCACCCGCGGCCAGCGTGAGCGGGATTTCGGCTCCATAGACCAGGCCGGTTGTGGCTCCCGGATCGCCCATTTTGATCGAGGCGAAGTAGCTGCCGGGCACCGGACTGCCAGGCGAAACTTCCACCGGAGAAATGACCCCCGCACCCGCCGTCACATTCGCGGTGAACGACCCTGCCAAATGGGTGTAATCACCGGGACTCCCGTAGAAAAGATTGACCTTGATTTGCTTCGGGCCGGTCGCGGCGTAGCTTGCGCAGAGGCGGAAGGGAGACCCGGCCGTGGCATTCGCCGAGATGGCGGAGTGGCGGATGAGGTTGTCGTTGACCGCCGCGCGCACTTTCACCGTGTAGTTGGCGGCGGTGGCGTCCGGGTTCTGCCAGTTGGCGGTATCTTCGTCGATGTAGCCGGTGAGGATATATCCATCATTCGGTGTGAGGTTGGCGGGCGCGGTGAAGGAGAGCGTGACCTGGCCGGAACCGGCCGGGACGGCGACCGCCGTGCCCGCCTTCCAGGCGTAGGCATTGTCGATCAGGCTGATGATGACATTGTTTGCGATTGGCGTCGCGTAATCAACGACAACGCTCACCTGCGATCCCGGCACGATGATCTGCGGGGCACCAACCACGCGCATGGTTGTCTGCGCCTGGCTGACACCCGCGCCAAAGACACAGCCCGCCGTCAAGATTGCGAGAATGCGGGGTGGTGAGAAATGCCGGGGGAATTTCATGCTGACACTCTGGCACAATCCCGCAAGAGTGCATGGCATTCCAAGTTTAACCGTTAATGCCTTCTGCGGTCGGCTTCGCGCGATTGTGTTGGGTAATGGAATTTCTGGATGTTGGGTAGCTTGGGTGGGGCCCGGTGGGAGATTCTCGCCGTGGTGGCGCCGATCGCGGCGGGGATGCTTGCCTTTGCCGCCGGGGCCGGGAGAACCCTGAACGCCTTGGCGCTCGGCGAAGCGGAGGCCGGGCACTTGGGCATTCGTCCGGAACGGGCGGATCGCGTGGCGGTGATGAAGCGGGGCGAGAAGGTCGCCGAGGGGTGGGCTCACGAGGTCCTGACGCCCGATTTGATCGAC
>DYRS01000047.1 GCA_020718585.1 Chthoniobacter flavus | reverse complement strand
GGAGCCAGGCACTCATCGAGTCGCTGATCCTCTCGCGGTTTCCCGACCATGCGATCTACGGCGAGGAGGGGGTGCGGGGCGACCAGTCGAGCGAGTTTCAGTGGGTGATTGACCCGATTGACGGCACGGTCAACTTTTTCTACTCGATCCCGCATTTTGCCGTGAGCATCGCGCTGCGCCAGGCCGGGGAGATCGTGGTCGGGGTGATTTACGATCCGATGCGCGACGAGATGTGGAGCGTCGTGCGGGGCGGCACGCCGATGCTCAACGGGCAGCCGATCACGGTCAGCGCACGCACCGACCTTGCTGAGGCGGTCGTCTCGGTCGGCGTCGCCAAATCGCTCGACACGATCGCCGGGAGCCTCCCGCTCTTCGAGAAAATGCTGCGCGGCGCGAAAAAGTGCCGGATGATGGGGAGCGCCTCGCTCGACATCGCGTATGTCGCCTGCGGCCGGCTCGACGCCTACATCGAGGGCGCGATCAGCCTCTGGGATGTGGCGTCCGGGATCCTCCTCGTCGAGGCCGCCGGGGGCTCGGTGAAGCTGACCCCGCACGCCGCCCAGCCTGACAAATTTTCGATCATCGCCACGAGCGGAAACGTCGTCCTCCCGACATGATCGCGACCGGCATCGGCTACGATGTCCACCGCTTGGTCATGGACCGTCCGCTCGTGCTCGGCGGGGTGACGATCGAGCACCCGCTCGGGCTCGAGGGCCACTCCGACGCCGACGCGCTCTGCCATGCGATCGCTGATGCCCTGCTCGGCGCGGCCGGCGAGCCGGACATCGGGCACATGTTTCCCAACACCGACCCCGCAATCCGTGGGATCTGCAGCCTCGAGATCCTTCGCAGGGTCCGCGACCGCCTCGCCGGGCTCGGGGTCACGCTCCACAATGTGGACGCCACGCTCATCGCCGAGGAGCCCCGGATCTCCCCGCACCTTGCGGCCATGAAGGAAAATATCGGCGGCGCGCTCGGCCTCCCGGCGGCGCGGGTCGGGATCAAGGCCACTACGAACGAGAGCCTCGGCTTCCTCGGCCGCGGCGAGGGGATCGCAGCCCTCGCCACCGCCTGCGTGGACCGCTGACCGCCCGACAGAAAATTTCCCGCAATTTTTTTCTCATAATCCGGTTGCGAACCGGGTAGGGATTCGCAGATGAAGCGATTGGCAGGCGAGTATGAGAGGTATGTGATCCCGACCTACGGGAGGTTCAATCTGGACATCGCGCGGGGTGCGGGATGCCGGGTTTGGGATTTTGACGGGCGCGAGTATCTGGATTTCGGGGCCGGCATCGCGGTCTGCTCGCTCGGGCACTCGCATCCGGAGGTTACGACCGCCGTGGCCGCGCAGGCGGGGACGCTCGTCCATACGTCGAACCTCTACCGCACCGCGCCCCAGGCGCAGCTCGCCCGCCTGCTGGTCGAAATCACCGGACCGGGGAAAATCTTTTTTTGCAACAGCGGTGCCGAGGCAAACGAGGGGCTGATCAAGCTGGCGCGCCGGTTCGGAAGCGTCACCGGAAGGCATGAGATCCTGACGTTCGACGGCTCGTTTCACGGGCGGACAATGGCCGGAATTTCCGCAACCGGCCAGGAGAAGGTGAAAAAGGGCTTCGGCCCGCTGCTCGGCGGGTTCCGGCATCTGCCGTTCGGAGATCTCGCCGCGGTGCGCGCCGCCGCAGGCCCGGAGACCATCGCCGTGCTCGTCGAGCCGGTGCAGGGGGAGGGAGGAATCCATATCGCTTCGGCGGAATTCCTCGCTGGCCTGCGCCAGCTCTGCGACGAGCGCGGGCTCCTGCTGCTCTTCGACGAGATCCAGTGCGGGCTCGGGCGCACCGGCGACATGTGCGGATGGAAATCGATTGCGCCGGGCGTCGTGCCCGACGGGGTTTCTTGGGCGAAGGGGATCGCGAACGGGTTCCCGCTTGGGGCGTTCTGGATCGCATCGCGCGAGCCGGACGAGCGCGGGCCGCTCTGCGATCTGCTCGGTCCGGGCAGCCACGGCACGACGTTCGGGGGCAACCCGGTGAGCTGCGTGGCCGGCCTGAAGGTGCTCGATATCATCCGGCGTGACGGGCTCTGCGCCGCCGTCGCCGCGCGAGGCCGGGAGCTCACGGATGCGCTGCTTGCAGCACGGATCCCCGGAGTCGCCGGGGTGCGCTCGCTTGGGCTGATGGTCGGCGCGCAGCTTGATCCCGCCGCATTCCCGCCGTCGTCGTCCGCGCCTGCTCTGGCGTCCGTGCTTGCGGCGATGGACGAAGGTCTGCTCGTCATCCCTGCCGGGGAGTCGGTCGTGAGGTTCCTCCCGCCGCTCAATGTCACAGGCGACGAAATCCGCGAGGCCGTGATAAAATTCGCGACCGCGCTCGCGAAATTGGTTAAACTTTAAATTTGGAAAAACTCGGATGAAAAACCTTCTGTCCATAGAATCCCTGGGCTGTGCGGAAATCGCGCGGATCCTCGAAGTGGCGGCCGTCATGAAGGCCGGGCGCGGGCACCACGCGGAGCGCCCGCTGCAAGGCCAGTGCTGGGCGCTGATGTTTTCGAAGTCCTCCACCCGCACGCGCGTGTCGTTCGAGACCGGCATCCGCGAGCTCGGCGGCGGGGTCATGTTCCTTGCGGCGGACGACATCCAGCTCGGCCGTGGCGAGCCGATCCGCGACACCGCGCGC
Organism: Chthoniobacter flavus; assembly: GCA_020718585.1. Classification (GTDB taxonomy): domain Bacteria; phylum Verrucomicrobiota; class Verrucomicrobiia; order Chthoniobacterales; family Terrimicrobiaceae; genus QYQL01. The sequence goes on along the minus strand of DYRS01000047.1, from coordinate 13,345 downwards.
GTGATGGGGCGGATGCTGCACGGCGCGGTGATCCGCACCTACGCGCAGAAGGATGTCGAGGACTTCGCGGATTTCAGCGGCATCGCCACGATCAACGCGCTCACCGACGGGGAGCATCCGTGCCAGATCCTCTCCGATCTTTTTACGATCATCGAGACCCGCGGCTCGCTCGACGGGCTGAGCGTCACATTTGTGGGCGACGGCGACTGCAACGTCGCCCGCTCTTGGATCTGGGCTGCCGCGCGCATGGGCTTCGATCTGCGCATCGCCGCGCCGCCGGGGTTCCAGCCGCCCGATGATCTGCTTGCGCGCGCTGGCGGCAGGATCTCGGTCACCGGCGACCTGCGGGCCGCCGCCGAGGGCGCATCGGTCCTCTACACCGACGTCTGGGTGAGCATGGGCAAGGAGGAGGAAGCCGCTGATCGGATCCAGCGGCTCCAGAACTATCAGATCAACGACGCCATCTGCCGGATCGCACCCGACGCCCTCGTCATGCATTGCCTCCCCGCCTACCGGGGGAAGGAAATCACCGACGAAACGTTCGAGGCGCACGCAAATACGATTTTCCGGCAGGCCGAAAACCGCCTGCACACACAAAAAGCCGTCCTCTCGATGCTGGTGGACGCATGAGTCACGGGCTTTTCCGCCGGATTCTTTTTCCGCTGCTCGCGCTGGCGTCCGCCCGCTGCCAGGGAGTGATCACCGGGGTCGAGCCCGGCCTGCAGGACGCCGTGCGGTGGAAGTGGCAGGTGACGAACTCCCCGGAAAATGACTGGGGGCTGGATGTTCCCGAGCCGCCGCCGGCACCGGAGACCGCGCCGGTGACTCCCTCCGCGCCCGCCTCCGCCGAAAATTCCCATGAGGTTCGCCGCGGGGATGCGCTGATCCGGATCGCAAAAAAATCCGGCCGCACGGTCGCGCAGATCCGCGCGGCAAACGGGTTGAAATCCGACACGATCCGGGTCGGCGATATCCTGCGGATCCCGACGATTGACGAATGCATCGCGCTCGGGCTGCCGCCCGAACCCCCGCGCCCGGCCCGGCCCGCGAAGGCATCCTCCCCGGCCGGTGCTGGGGCCGACGTGGACTGGGATACTCTTCTCGTCCAGGTGTTCCTCGACCGCGAAAATTTTTCGTCCGGGCCGATCAATGCGAAGCCGGGCCCGGATTTCCAGAAGCTGGCGTATCTTTACCAGACGTATCGCGGGAGCGGTTCGGTGGCCGACGATGCGCGCGCGGCGATCCGCAACGTGACGTCGGGCTACCGGCTGCGGCCGTCGGATTTCCGGTTCATCGCGCCTCCGAAGGCCGAGATCAAATCGCCGGAGCCCGCGCCTGCAGGGAAGACGCCGGTGAAGGGTGCGAAGCCGCCGCCGCAGGCGAAGGATCCGTCGGCACCGGTGTATGACGAGATGACGTCCTCGCCGATGCTCGCCTACCGGTCGCCGTGGGAATTTATCGCCGAGCGCTTCCACTGCGACGAAAAGCTGCTCCGCGCACTGAACCCCGCGGTGCGACCGGTTCCGCCGGCCGACACGGAATTCGTCGTTCCGAACGTCGTGCCATTTGAAATCGAAAAGGCGTTTGCGCCCCCGATCCAGCCGGTCCTCGGCCCAGGTCATGTCGTCACTGCGGTCATCACCGACGTCTCGCGCCTCGAGATTTTTCTCAACGACCGGGTTGTCGGGATTTTTCCCATCGCCTCGGCGAGGCCCGGGCTTCGCGGGCGCGGGACATGGCGCGTCCTCGACGCGATCCCCCGGCCCCGGCTGGTGACGCTCCGCGAACCGCGCAATCCCCCGAAGCAGGTCAGCACGTTCTACACCGGGGAAAGCACGCCGCAAAAATCCGAGGTGCTCGCGGCCCCGGAATATCTCCCGGCTGGCCCGAACAACCCGGTGGGGATCGTCTGGATCAACCTCGCCAAAACCGATCCCCCGGAAATCCTTCCCTACGGGCTTCACGGCACAAGCGTCCCCGCGCGCATGAGCTCGCTCTCGGGTATCGGCGGGTTTCGCATGACAAACTGGGACATCGCCCGCGCGGTCCGCCTTCTCCCGTCCGGCGCATCGCTCTACTGGAAACAGTCCGTTGCTCCGGCACCAGTCGCACCAGTCCCGTCGGGTTAGCCCGCAAAAATTGAGCCGGAAGCCTGAGAGAAAATGAGAGGTTTGCTGCGGATTGAGGCAAGCGCAATCAGAAAAGCTCATCGAAATGCATCAAAAAAAACATTGCGTGATGCAGGCGTTCGTGTATTTTTGATTTATGAGAATCAGCGTGGACATTGAAGAAAGCGTTTTGCAGGAGGTCATGGCCTTGACGGGCGAGAAAAACAAGAGTCCGGCCTTGGCGAAGGCAGTCACCGAATTCGTCCGGCGCCAGCGGGCCAGGGAATTCGGTCGCATGATTCGCGAGAGCGCATTCGACTATCCCGATCCCGAAGACGCAGCCAACCCCGTTCCGGCGTTGCACTGACATGGTTTTGGTGGATTCGTCGGTTTGGATCGAGTCGCTGCGCCGGAACGGACGGCTCGACATCAAGGTCGCCGTCGAGGGTCTGCTGGAGGCCTACGAAGCGCAATGGTGTCCCCCGGTGCGACTTGAAGTGCTCGGCGGTGCCCGCCCGGAAGAACGCCGGCGCCTCGGGCATCACTTCTCGGTCATTCCGTATCGCCTGTGCGGCGAGCAGGATTGGGAGCGCGGGGTGTCGCTCGCATGGAAACTCCGAGACAAAGGCCTCACCGTCCCATGGCTCGACGTCCTCATCGCCTCGCTCGCCCTGCACGATGGAAACAGGCTTTTCGCGGTTGACGAACACTTCAAAAAAATCAGCGACATCACCGGACTCGTCCTCTACCAGCCGAGCTACGGCGGGATGTTCAACCCGGAGTGATTCCTTTTTCTAGTGGTAGCGCGCCGGCTGGCCGGTGGACTCGAGGACCGACAGCCAGATGTCCTTCCCGGGGTCCACGGTCCGGCGGGCGGACGTGGCGACGGCGATCGGGACGTGGACATAGACGCTGTGCCATCGGGCGACGATGAGCCCGGTTTTGCCGGCCATGCCGGCGTGGACGGCGGCCTGGCCGAGGCGCATGCAGTAGATCCGGTCCTGCGGTGAGGCCGGGACGCTGCGGATCATGTAGCTCGGGTCAATGTATTTGAGCGTGAGCGCGGTGTCGTTTTTCTGGAAATGTTCGGTGAGCCGGTCCTTGAGGTAGTGGCCGATGTCGCCGAGGCGGAGGTTCCCCGAGGCGTCGGTCTCGCCGGATTTCCCCATGAATTCCTGTCCCGCGCCCTCGGCGACAATGACGACCGCATGGCCGCGTGAGACGACCCGCTGGCGGATATTTTCGAGGAACCCGTGTTCGCCGTCGAGCGCGAACGGAACCTCCGGGATGAGCACCGCGTTGACCTCGCCGCTGGCGAGCGCGGCCGCGCAGGCGATGAATCCGGAGTGGCGGCCCATCAGCTTCACGAGCCCGATCCCGCCGCGCGCGCTGCGCGCCTCGGTGTGCGCGGCATGAACGGCCTGGACGGCGGCCGCTGCGGCGGTCTCGTAGCCGAAGCTTTTGTCCATGTAGATCATGTCGTTATCAATCGTCTTCGGAACGCCGACGACCGCGAGATGCGCGCCCCGGCGGCGGGCTTCCTTCTCGATCGCGATCGCTCCGCGCTGGCTGCCGTCGCCGCCGATAACGAAGAGGATGTTGACGTCAAGTTCTTGGAGCCGGTCCACCATGCGCAGGACGTCCTGCGGCCCGCGCGATGTGCCGAGCCATGTGCCTCCGAACTCGTGGATATTGGCGACAGCCTCCGGCGTGAGGTTGACGATTGCGTGTCCGTATTCCGGGATCAGCCCCTCAAACCCATACGGGATCCCGTAAATCCGGCGCACGCCATACCGGTAGTAGGCCTGCATGACGATCGCGCGGATCACATCGTTGAACCCCGGGCACAGGCCGCCGCAGGTCACGATCGCGCAGTTCGTGCGCGCCGGATCGAAATAGATTTTCCGGCGGGGTCCGGCGACCTCGAAGCACGGGAACTCCTCACCGGTCGCGATCATCCGCGAGATGTCCGGGAGCATGTGCTTCACGAGGATCCGGTGGTCATCGCTGTAAAATGCGTGGTCGGGCGCGCTCTCGGACATCAGCTTCTCGAGCGGGGACGAAATCCTCCGCTCGCCGAGCGAGCGGATGTTCAGGGACGCGGGGTCAAGGTCTGGAGGCATGGGATCTCCTACTTTTTCGCCTTGTCGAGCGCGGCGTGGACCTCGGCCTCGATTTCTTTGTAGAGGGCGGCGTCGGCCTTGAGTGCCTCCTTTGCTGCGTCGCGCCCCTGGGCGAGTTGGTTCCCCTTGTAGCTGAGCCATGACCCGCGCTTCTCGAGGACACCCTTTTCGATCGCCAGGTCGAGCAGCGATCCGGTCGAGGAAATCCCCTCCGCATACATGATGTCGAACTCCGCCTCGGTGAACGGCGCGGCCACCTTGTTCTTCACGATTTTCACCTTTGTCCGGCTGCCGGTCATCACGCCGTCGCTGTTCTTGATCGCGCCGATCCGGCGGATGTCCACCCGCACGCTCGAGTAAAATTTGAGCGCCTTCCCGCCCGGTGTCGTCTCCGGGTTGCCGAACATGACGCCGATCTTCTCGCGGATCTGGTTTGTGAAGATGCAGACCGTGCCGGACTTTGCGATGAACGCGGTGAGTTTGCGCAGCGCGTTGCTCATCAGCCGGGCCTGCGCGCCGACGACCGCGTCGCCGATCTCGCCCTCGAGTTCGGATTTTGTGACGAGCGCGGCGACGGAATCGAGGACGATGATGTCGAGCGCGTTCGAGCGGACGAGGGTTTCGCAAATCCGGAGTGCTTCCTCGCCCGAACTCGGCTGGGAGACGAGTAGCTCGTCGAGGTTCACGCCCAGCTTCTGCGCGTATTGCGGGTCGAGCGCGTGCTCGACGTCAATGAACCCGGCTAGGCCGCCGAGCTTCTGCGCCTGCGCGACGGCGGTCAGCGTGAGCGTCGTCTTTCCCGACGACTCCGGCCCGTAGATCTCGACGATCCGGCCGCGTGGGAACCCGCCGACCCCGAGCGCGCGGTCGATCAGGATGTTGCCGGTCGGGATGACCTCAACCGGTGAAACCGACGAATCGCCGAGCCGGCGGATCGCCTCGCTGCCGTAGTCTTTTTCAATTTGCTGAAGTGCAAGCTCGAGGTTCTTCGAGCGCGCGGCGGTCGCTTTGTCGGGGATGTCTTCGGATTTTGCCATGATTTTGATTTCTTGAGATTTTATGAAGACCCAGATTATGCGTGCCCGGAATGGTTCGTGAAATGAAAAAATTCCGCCTGCGATGCCGTCTGGCGCAGGTGCAAAAAGTGCATTTTCGCAAAGCGGGCAAGATGCCCGCGCTCTCGTTTTCACGGATTCGTCCGATGCCGCCCGATCTCCCTGGCGTGCCAAATGTTGTTTTGCGGGGCGCGGCCGATCGCGTAGTGTTCTGCGGCGTGAACCCGATCTCCGTGCTTCCGAGGCTGGCCGCGTATCTTGCGGCGGTCGTTCTGCTCGCGTGCGTGCTTTCGCCGCCGCTCTACTGGGCGGGATCCGCGCTCGCCGACGGCGGGGTCCTGCCATTTTTGAAGGGGTTTCCGTTCCACCGGTATTTCAGCAGGAGCATCCAGATCGCGGCGATCGCGATGCTGTGGCCTGCGTTCCGGTGGATCGGCATTCGAGGCCTCGACGGGCTCGGGCTGGCGCCGAACCCGTTCCGCCGGAGGGACCTCCTCACCGGGATCGGGATCGCGTTTGTGCCGGTCGCCGCGCTCGCCGCAGGGTATTTCGCTTTTGAAATCTACCGGCTGAGATCCGGATTCCCTCCCGCCGGGATTGTCCGTATCCTGCTCACTGCGTCGGCGGTTGCCGCCGTCGAGGAATTTTTGTTTCGGGGCGTGCTGCTCGGGATTTGCCTGCGGACGATGCGGCCGGTCGCGGCCGCGCTTGTGTCGTCGTCGACGTTCGCGCTGGTGCATTTCCTGCGGGTCGCGAAGCCGGCGGTCGAGCCGCCGGTGACTTGGCTGAGCGGGGTCGGCCAGCTCCCTCAGGTTTTTTCGAGCGCGCCGGCATGGCCGATCCTTGGCTGGGGGGTGCTCTCGCTGCTGCTTGCGGGCATGATCCTCGCGTATGCGACGATGCGGACGCGTTCGCTTTTCCTGCCGGTCGGGATCCATGCCGGGTGGATTGCGGGTCAGCAGGGGCTCCAGTGGATTGGCAAGTTCCGGGTGAAGCCGCCCGGCGAGCTCCTGCCGTGGGTCGGGCCGAACGTCGTCGGCGGCGCGGTGCCGACCGGACTTGTGCCGACCGCGGCGATCCTCCTCACTGCGGTGCTGGCCGCACTCTACCTCCGCCATGCACGGGATCCTCGAAGCGATCATTGAGCCGCTCGGCTCGCTGTTTTTTCCCGCCCACTGCGGAGGCTGCGGGCGTTCGGTGTCGGAGCACGAGCTTCTCTGCCGGACGTGCGACAGCGGGCTGGAGAGGATCCGCCCGCCCCGCTGCGACGTCTGCTCGCAGCCGTATTCCGGCACGACCCCCGCATTCACCTGCCCGAACTGCCACGGCGACCAGTTTTCCTTCGACTGCGCGGTCGCCGTCGTCCGCAGCCGCGGGGTCGTGCGCGAAATGGTCCACCGCCTGAAATACGGACGCGAGATGTGGCTCGCCCGCGCGATGGCCTCGTGGATGTATAACGGGCTCTCCGACCCGAGGCTGCGCGGATGGACTGCCGACGCGCTCGTGCCGGTCCCGCTCCACCCGCGGAAGCTCCGCGAGCGCGAGTTCAACCAATCGGAACTCTTGGCCAACGAGCTCTCCAGGCTCTGCAAAATTCCGGTGATCGCCCCGCTGGCGCGCGTGCGCGACACCGGGACCCAGACCAGGCTCGACAGGAATCATCGAAGGCAAAACTTGCGGGATGCGTTTGTTCTGCGCAAGAATGCGGACGTGGCGGACACGAACCTGCTTCTTGTGGACGACGTGCTGACGACCGGCTCGACGCTGGACGCGTGTGCGGCGGTCCTCATGCGGTCCGGCGCGTGCTCGGTGCGCGCGCTCACTGCCGCCCGCGGATAGAAAAGATTTTTTTCATGGCGATTTTCAAAAAACCGATTTTCCGGCCCCGGATGGCCAAGCAGCGGGAAATGCCCGGCGGGCTGTGGACGAAGTGCCCGTCGTGCGGCGAGGTCCTGCACGATCTGGCACTTTCGGAAAACCTGAGGGTCTGCACGAGGTGCGGGCATCATTTTACGCTTGGCTCGCACGAGCGGATCGCCAGCCTTGCCGACCCGGAGAGCTTCCAGGAGACCGATGCCTCGCTGACCTCGGTGGACTCGCTCGAGTTCAAGGGTGTGGCCACCTATGCCGACCGGCTCAAGAGCTACAAGGAGAAGACCGGGCTGGTGGACGCAATCATCACCGGCACGGCTACGATTAACGGGCATCCGCTCGGACTCGGGGTCATGGATTTTGGGTTTCTCGCCGCCACGATGGGCTCGGTCGTCGGCGAAAAAGTTACGCGCATCATCGAGCTCTCGACTGAGCGGAAGATCCCGGTCGTCCTTGTCTGCGCGTCCGGCGGCGCGCGCATGTATGAGGGCATGCTCAGCCTGATGCAGATGGCGAAGACCAGCGGCGCGCTCGCGCTCCACGCGCGGGCCGGGCTTGCCTACGTCTCGGTGCTTACCAACCCGACCACGGCCGGCGTGATGGCCAGCTACGCGTCGCTGGGCGACATCATCATCGCCGAGCCCGCGAGCATGATCGGCTTCGCCGGACCACGCGTCATCCGAGAGACCACCCACCAGACGCTGCCGGACGATTTTCAGACCGCCGAGTTCCTGGAAAAGCGCGGGCTCATTGACATGATCGTCCACCGCCAAAAAATGCGCGCCACGCTCGGCGGGCTGCTTGGCTATTTCTCGAAGGCGTGACCGGATCGCTCGCGTGGCTATTTGGCACGCAGTTTTTCGGGGTGAAGCTCGGGCTCGACAATACCCGGGCACTCCTCGAGGCGGCCGACAACCCGCACGACCGGCTCGGGATTTTTCACGTGGCCGGCACGAACGGCAAGGGCTCGGCCTGCGCAATGCTCGATGCGATTTTCTTGGCGGGGGGCCTGCGCTCGGGCCTCTACACGTCCCCGCACCTCTGCGACTTCCGCGAACGCGTGCGGGTGGACGGCGCGATGATCTCTCCCGGCACCACGGAGGAAATCCTCTCGCTCATCCGGTGCTCGGCGACCGGGATCAACCCCACATTTTTTGAGATCGCGACCGTCCTCGCGCTCGAGCATTTCGCGCGCGAGCACTGCGATGTCGTCGCGCTGGAGACCGGCATGGGCGGACGCCTCGACGCGACCAACGCGGTCACCCCACTCGTGTCGGTCATCACTCCGGTGGCGGTGGATCACGCGCAGTGGCTCGGCGCGACCGTCGGCGAAATCGCGGCGGAGAAGTCGGGGATCATCAAGCCGGGGGTGCCGGTCGTCTCGGCACCGCAGGTGCCCGAGGTGGCGCGGGTGATTGCCGGGCGCGCTCGCGAGCTCGACTGCCCGCTCGCATTTGTCGAAACCCCGTATCGCGGAGAAGTCGGGCTTGCCGGCGGGCATCAAAAATGGAATGCCGCGCTTGCGGTGGCGGCGGTCCGCGCGGCGCGGCCCGACATCTCCGGCGAGGCAGTCGCGCGTGGTCTGCGCGAGGTCAAATGGCCCGCGCGGTTCCAACGCGTCGGCAGCCGGTTCGTGGTGGACGGCGCGCACAACCCGCATGCGGCGGCAAGCCTCGTCGCCACATGGAAAGAAACGTTTGGAGCGGAAAAAGCGACCGTCATCTTCGGCGCACTCGACGACAAAAATTCCGGGGGGATGATCGAACTCCTTGCGGAAGTCGCACGTGAGTTTTTCTTCGTCCCGGTCGCGAGCCCGCGATCCGCCGACCCGTGGACGTTTTCCGCGCCGGTCGCGTGCCAGACGTTTCGCGGCCTCGCGCAGGCGATTGAGGCTGCGGCGCGGCCCCCTCTCCTCATCACCGGGTCGCTCTTTCTTGCCGGCGAGGCACTTTCCCTCCTTTTGCCCGAATCGTTCAGCCCTGCCACGCCCGGCTGCGCAACGCTGCAGTAGGTCGTCAGAAGTTTTGCGCGGGGCAGATATCGCGGAGCGCGCATCCCGAGCAGTCGGGCTTGCGCGCGCGGCAACGGCGGCGTCCGTGAAAAATCATCCAGTGGGCGAGTTGGGACCACTTGTCGCGCGGGAACAGTTTGACGAGGTCGCGTTCGATCCGGACCGGGTCGGAAAATTTGGTGAGGCCGAGCCGTTGGGAGAGGCGGGCGACGTGGGTGTCAACGACGACCCCCTCGTTGATCCCAAAGGCGTTTCCGAGGACGACGTTGGCGGTTTTGCGTCCGACTCCCGGCAGGGCGGCGAGTTCATCGAGCGTGCGGGGAACCTCGCCGACGTGGTTGGCAAGCAGGGCTGCGGCCATCGCGCGGATGTTCTTTGCCTTGTTGCGGAAAAATCCGGTCGGGCGGACGAGCACCTCGAGTTCCGGCTGCGGGATCTCCGCGAAGTCGCGCGCCGACCGGCATCGAGCGAAGAGCGGCTTGACGACGGCGTTCACGCGGACGTCAGTGCATTGGGCCGAGAGGATCGTCGCGACGAGGAGCTCGAGCGGGGTGGAATACTCGAGCTCGCAGCGGGCGTCGGGGTAGATTTCCGGGAGGCGGCGGAGAAGCTCCGCCGCGCGTTCGGCACGTTCCGCGCGGGTCACGAGCCGCCCAAAGCGGAGAGCCGCTCGGCCGCCTTCGGGGCATACAGGCTGTCCTTGTAGTCGCTGGCGATCTGCTTGTAGCAGGCCTTTGCGCGGTCGAGCTGCTTGGCCTTGAACTTCGGATCCGTGCTGTCGCCCGCCTGCGCCTCGAGGAGCTGGCCGCCCTGCCAGAGGCCCTCGGAGGCGGCGATGGGGACGCCGCCGTAGAACTGGGCGATCTTTGTGAAAAAGTCGATCGCCTGGTCGCGCGCCTCGGTCTTGGCTTTCGGATCCGTCGCCTCCTCCATCTTTTTCCTCATGATGTTTCCGCCCAGGAGAAACGAGTTCGCCCGAAGCTCGGCGCTGGCATTGGGGGCGCGGATGATTGCGGGGAGGAGCTTGAGCGCGTCGTCGAGCTTATTTTCCGCGCGGAGGGATTCCGCGATCCCGTAGTCGGCCTCGAGGACTTTCGGCGACCACGGGTAGAGTGCCTTGAGCTGCTGGAAGAGCTTGCCCGCCTCGACGGTCTGCTTTTTCTCCTGCGCGATGCGGGCGAGACCGAAGACGGTGGTCGCCTGGGCCTCCTGCACAAGTTGCGGCGCGGCCGTGGGCGCGGTGCCGGGAGGGTTCGGGAAATTCTTCGCGAGCTTCTCGAAGACCGCAGTTGCCTCATCGAATTTTTTGTCGCCGACGAGCGCGAGCCCGTAGATGTCGAGATCTTTCGGAGCATAGACGACCTCCGGGTTGTAGGCTTCGCTCATCTTGGCCAGCGCGCGCGCCTTGTCCTTCTCCGAGATGTAGCCGGCCATCGTGAAGAGGATTTTGCTTTTCGCGCCGGCGTCGGACGTCTTGTCGGCGAGTGCCTGGAAGTATTCCTCGACCTGCGTGTCGGTTTTGATAGCCGCGCGCAGGAGGAGCCGCTGCGCGGTGAGGAGTGACTGGAGGCCCTGTGCGAGGTCCGAGCTCGCCGGGTATTTTGCGAGCATGTCCTCCGCTGTCGAAACCGACGCCTGGACCGCATCCTTCCACTTCGTTTGGTCGGCGGTGCCGAGCGACGAGTAGTTGACGGCGAGGTGCTCTGCGACACCGCGCTGGAGCTCGGCGACCTTCACAAGATCGACCGCCGCCTGCGGGGCGTCGGGATAGCGCTGCACAAAATCGAGGTAGGTCGCGATCGCCTCGTCCGGATTGCCCGCCGCGACCGCATTCTGCGCGATCGAATCGAACGCGAACGAGATTTTGTCATCTTTCGGATACCTCTCGATGAACTGCCGCATGAGCGCGTTTACCTCGTCCGGCTTCTGGGCGGCGGCGGCGAGTTGGCCGCGCATGAAATACGTGTAGGGCGAGGCCTGGCTGTCGGGGAATTTTTCCGCGAGGATCGCAAGCGTGGCCGCTCCCTCGTCCTTTTTGCCGAGGGCGATCTGCGCGCCGCCGAGCGAGTAGTAGGCGAGGGGGGTGAGGTTGTGTTTTTCGTTGGCCTTGATGAACGCCTCCATGAGCGGGACGGCGGCCGCGTTGTCGCCCTTCTGCTGGGTGGCGATCGCGATCCAGTAATCTGCTTCGACCGCCTGCGGGGTGCCCGGATGTTTGTCTTTGACGTCCTTGTAGGCGGCGATCGCGTCGTCCCACTTCGCGGTGTCCTTGTAGATCCCGGCGAGCCCGTAGCGGGCGACGACCGCGACGTCGGGGGTCGGGTTTTTCGCGAGGTGTTCCTTGAACGTTTTCAGCGCCTCGTCGAACTTTTTGAGTGAGACTTGGGCCTGCGCCTTGCTGACGACCGAGAGCCCGGCGAGGCGACCGCTAGGGTATTGCGCGAGGGATTCATCGAAGTAGGTGATCGCCTGTTCGGGGTTGCCGGCGCCGAGATACATATTGCCCATCGCGAATGGCAGGCCCGAGGCGATGTCGTTCCCCTTGTGGGCGGCGGTGAACTCCTTGTAGCCTTTCACTGCGTTTTCGACCGCATTCTGCACGACATAGCCCATGGTCGTGAAGTAGAGCGCGCGCATCTTCTCGTTGTCGGAGGCGAGGAACGGGAGCGCGTGGCGGATCACGACGCGCGATTCGTTGTAGGCCAGCGCGTTGAAATAAATCTCGCCCATCTTGAGAATCGCGGTCGCGATCTGGTCGGGCTTGGATTTGATCTCCTCGAGCTTGCGGAGCTCGCGCTCGTTGTCCTTGTCGAGCTGCTTTTTGAGATCCATCTTTTTCGCCATGATCGCGGCGCGTTTGAGCTCGGGGAATGCCTTCACCTTTTCCTCCTGGAGCTTGACGATCTCGTCTTGCGGGAGGATCGAGCGGTAGGCGTCGAGTGCCTTCTGATACGTCGCCGGGCGCTCGGCGTCGGGGCTGAACGCGGCCTGCATGAAGAGGATTTCGCCGAGCTGGAAGTCCGCGTCGTTGATGAGCGCGATGTCCTTCTTTCCCGTGATGATCTGCTGCAGGAGGGTCTCCGCCTGCTTGAGGAGGGCTATTCCCTTTGCCTGATCTCCGCCAGGCTTTGTCAGTTCCGCCCCGCCCTGGGTCGCAAGGGTCAGTGCCAGAAGGTTCTTGCTGGAGTCAACCGACGAACTCGATGCAAATTTCTGGAGGTTCGACTGCATGTCCTCGACGACCTTGTCGTAGTTCTGGAGCTGGAAGTTCGCGATCGCTCGCCCGTAAACCGAGCTTTCGACTTCGGAGGCCTGCGGGTATTTGGCGATGAAGTCGGTGAATTTCTTGATCGCCTCCTCGAAGGCGGCCTTCCGTTTCGGATCTCCGGCGGGCAGCGCGGCCGCCTTCGACGAGAGGATCTGCGGCAGGAAGCTGTCCCCGACCTGGGCGATGTCGGGCGGCAGGCCGGGAAACGCGAGTGCCTTCGTGAGCGTTGCCAGCGCGGGGTCGGTCTGGCCGAGGAAAAACTGCGAGAATGCGAGCTGGATCGATGCCGCCGGCACAACGGCGTCGGTCGGGTAATCTTTCAGGATCGCCTGGTAGGCGGTCGCGGCACCCGCGTAGTCGCCGGACGAAAACATCGCGTAGGCCGCATCGTTTGCAGCCGCCGCTCCAGGCGATTGCGCACGCAGCAAAGCGGGGGCCAAGATCAACATCAAAACAGCAACAATGGGAGAAACAGGGAATGCTTTCATAACAATAGGCAATTCATAGTTTGTGCGGGCCAAGGATTCCATCCGAAAATTTCGCTTTTCGATGTCGGCGAGAGTCCCTACGGGCAACACAGCCATCAACGCGGCGAGCGCATTGGCGGGGCCGCCGAGCCCGCCGACTTCTCTCCACGCTCTCACGGGAATTCGTTTCGAGTGATGGTTGATCCGAAGACAGCAGGGTTTCAGAGGCGGGAATCGGAAAAGTCGTTTGAGAGGTCGAGGGTGGTGGCGAGCCGGGAGGATTCGGCGCACCACAGCCGAGAGGATGACGGCGAGCATGAGCCCGAGAATCGGGCCGGCGATGTCCTCAAATGCGACCGGGTGCTGCGCGTTGAGGCCGACAAGGATGACGACCATCGTGACGATGATGCCGAGGCAGATCTCCTCGCACCGGGCGAGCCC
>DYRS01000194.1 GCA_020718585.1 Chthoniobacter flavus | reverse complement strand
TCATTGACTATCAACATGCGTGATTTTCGGGAAATGCCTTTTTGCGCCCGCATCTACACAAGAGGATTCTCATCGGGCGGTTCATGCTGCGCCGATGAGCGCCTTGATCTCGTCGTGGGTCGGGACTTTTCCTGCGACCACCACCTTTCCGTCCACCACAAGCGCGGGGGTCGTCATGACGCCGAACGAGATGATCTGCCGCAGGTCGGTCACCTTTTCGATTTCGTGATCGGGGCCGATCTCGGCGGCCGCCCGCCTGACCGCTTCCGTGAGCGCGTTGCACTTCGCGCAGCCGGTTCCGAGGATTTGCAGTTTTTTCATTGGGTTGTTCGTTTGGTTGGTTTGGGTTGGAAATCTGCGGTGGCGGCTACATGAGGAAATTGAACAGGTAACCGATGAGGACGATTCCGAGCGCGACGACGCCGAAAAATGTTGCGACGAGGCGGGGTTTGAGCACCTTGCGCAGGATGATCGCCTCGGGCAGCGAGAGCGCGATCACCGCCATCATGAATGCCAGCACGGTCCCGAGCGCAGCACCCTTCCCGAGCAGCGACTGGACGACGGGAATGACTCCGGCCGCATTCGAATACATCGGCACGCCGATGAGCACGGCCAGCGGCACCGACCACCAGGCGTCGCGGCCCATGAACGACGCCATGAAGTTTTCCGGGACGTAGCCGTGGATCCCCGCCCCCACGGCGATCCCCGCGAGAACGTAGAGCCAGACTTTTCCAACGATGTCCCTCACCGCGTCGGTGCCAGCCCGGATGCGCCCGGACCAGGTCAGCGGGGCGTCGCCCTCGCCGGCGGCGGCGGGGATCTCGAAAACCCACTCCTCGACGTGGCGCTCCATTTTTAGTTTTCCGATCACCCAGCCAGAGGTGATGGCGATCGCGAGTCCGGTGGCCAGGTAGAGCGAGGCAACCTTCCAGCCGAACATCCCGAACAGCAGCACGAGCGCGACCTCGTTCACCATCGGCGCCGAGACCAGAAAAGAAAACGTGACGCCCAGTGGAACGCCCGCCGTCACAAACCCGATAAATAGCGGGACCGCCGAACACGAGCAAAACGGGGTCACGATCCCGAGCAACGCCGCCAGCACGTTCCCCGCAGACTCGCTCCTTCCCGAGAGGATCCGCCTCGTCCGCGCGGGCGTAAAAAATGAGCGCACAATCCCCACCACGAACACGACCAGCACGAGGAGCATCAGGACCTTCGGGGATTCGTAGGCGAAAAACTCCAAGGCCGCACCGAGGTGGGATCCCCGTTCGAGCGGCAGGACGGAATACGTGAACCACTCCGCAAGCGCATCAAGCCGCCGATAGGCCACCCACCAGACCGCCAGCAAGGCCGCCCCTAGCAGCAGACGGACGACCAGCCGACCGCGCGTCCCGGATGTGGGTGAGGATTTCAAGGCGCACAGCATCCCATGCGAAGCGGAGGCAGGCAAGTTTATTTTCCATTGACAGCATATTCTATTCATCGCATATCATTTCGCGCATGGACGCCATCAGCATCTACAAGTGCCTCTGCGACCGCCAGCGGCTCAGGATTTTGAATCTTCTGCGCAGCGGCCCGCTCTGCGTCTGCCTTCTCATGGAGATTCTGGAAGCCGATCAGGTCAAGATGTCGAAGCAGCTCCGGTATATGAAGGGGCTGGGGATGGTCGAAGGCGAGAGGCGGGCGCAATGGATGGTTTACCGTCTCACCGATGCCGAGAACCCCCTGCTGGTCGAGAACCTCAAGTGCCTCCAGGACGTCGCGGGCGAGAGACGGGTTTTTCGCGACGATCTGAAGCGGCTCGAGCGCATCCGCAAGCATTCCGCCGCCCCACCCCGCACGTGCGAAAAACCATGAAGCCCAAAGTCCTGATCCTCTGCACCGGCAATTCCTGCCGCAGCCACATGGCCGAGGGAATCCTGCGCCGGGCGGCGGGCGACCTTCTGGATGTTTTCAGTGCCGGATCAAAGCCGGCCGGCTTCGTGCATCCGAATGCCATCTCCGCCATGAAGGAGATCGGCATCGATATTTCCGGCCACCGCTCGAAGCCCCTCGACCAGTTCCTCAACGCAGGGATCGCCACGGTCGTCACCGTCTGCGATAGTGCCAATGCTGCCTGTCCGGTTTTTCCCGGCCCTGTCTGCCGGCACCACTGGAGCTTCGAGGATCCGCCGAAAGCGGTCCGCCCGGGCGAGTCAGAGATGGAGGCGTTCCGACGGATTCGCGACGAGATAAAAAAGGTGTTCGAAGCCTACGCGGCGGGCTGCCGGGACGGCCTTCGGTGCCGCTGAACATTCTATGAAATCCCCTACCTCCTACGATCCGCTCGGCGGCAATCCGCCAAGACGGCTCGACTTTTTCGAGCGCTATCTGACCGTCTGGGTCTTCGCCTGCATGGTTTTCGGGCTGGTGCTGGGCAGGATGCTGCCCGGCCTCACACGGCGCATCGGTGAGCTCGAATTTGGAAAGGACTCGCATGTAAACATCCCGATCGCCGTGCTGATCTGGCTGATGATCTACCCGATGATGTTGAAGATTGATTTCGGCGGGATCCGGGGCGTCTTTGCGAAGCCGCGCGGGCTGGTTGTGACGCTCTTCGTGAACTGGCTTGTGAAGCCGTTCAGCATGGCGCTGCTCGGGTGGGTTTTCATCACATGGCTTTTCGGCGGAATGCTCGGCTGGATCGAGCCCGACACGGCGAAGAACTATGTCGCGGGACTGATCATCCTTGCGGCGGCTCCCTGCACGGCGATGGTGTTCGTCTGGAGCTACCTCACCGATGGCGACGGCCCCTACACTCTCGCACAGGTTGCGATCAACGACCTGATCATGGTCTTCGCCTTCGCGCCGATCGTGATGCTGCTGGTCGGCGTAACCGGCGTCCACATCCCCGGCGCGGTATTGTTCACTTCGGTGCTGGTCTTCATCGTCATTCCGCTCGCCGCAGGCTGGACCAGCCGCACGCTTCTCATCCGCGCGAAAGGGGAGGTATGGTTCAGCAGCCGCTTCCTGCCGGGGTTCCGGCCGGTGACGATCGTCGCCCTCCTGACCACGCTCACGCTGATCTTTGCATTCCAAGCGGAGAACATCCTTGCGAACTGGACAGCGGTCCTGCTGCTTGCCGTGCCGATCCTGATCCAAGTCTATTTCAATGCCGGGCTGACCTACGGGCTCATGCGTGCGCTCGGTGTCCGGCACGACGTGGCCACGCCGGGCGCGCTGATCGGCGCGAGCAACTTCTTCGAACTGGCGGTCGCCGTGGCGATCACCCTCTTCGGCCCGACCTCGCCCGCCGCGCTTGCGACCGTCGTCGGCGTCCTGGTAGAGGTTCCAGTGATGCTCTCCGTCTGCAAGGCATGCACGCGCTCCCGCAGTTGGTATGCACTATCGCAATGACGAAGGCCTCCCGCGCCAGCGCATCCTCGTTTCCTTGGGCGATGCCAGCATTCCCGAGGGAGAAAAGCACCGCATCGCCCGCGCCGTTGAGCAATATTTGGAGGGCACACCGGATCTCCTCGCCTCCGATTTGTCACAGGAGGCCACTGCCTTCCGCTTTTCCGTCAGTGCCGGCGATGGAGCCTTGGCTGGATGCAGCGCAAAACATCCGCTCCCGG
>DYRS01000193.1 GCA_020718585.1 Chthoniobacter flavus | reverse complement strand
TTTCGATAGCGAGCGTGAATTAAAGGGTTCAGGGTCGAATTAAATGCGAGTTAGCAGCCCAACCCGGCAGTCCACACGGACGCTGCGCGATAAAGCCGCGCAGCGCCGGTGACTTCTACGTTAACTGTTTTCAACATACTACGCGTGAAGGAGGCAAATATGAGCTCGGGCAAAGATGAACAAGAGGCCTTAGTCCCATCCCAAAACCAATATCAGCAAGGACTTCCAGGGAAACCAACAATTATAGAATTCTTGCACGCGCAGATGTTGCGACCCGACGGAATCACGCTTCAAATCGGCAAGACGCCCTGGAAGGTCGATCTGCAGAAGATCCCCGTCAAGAAGGTCGCTGACAAGCTCATCGCGCGCGGCATGGTCTCGCCGCAAGTTCTCGCGGAAATGACGCTCACCGGAGTCGATCTCGAACGGGAAGCGAACTCCCTCGGTCTGAGCACCGCCGAGACCGCGGCCTTGCTGCAGGCGGCGGTGGAGAGCCTGGCCCCCGACGTGCGCGTCGAGCTCGAGCGTCACATTGCAGAGCCAAAGGGCAAGGGGCAGATCGACCCCAGGGACCCCGACTACCCGCGTCTGCGCCGCGAGCTGCGCCTGGACGAGATCCATATGCTGACGGCGGATGAGATCAAGGATTGGCTGAAGTGGCCCGGCGGGATACTTTTCATCCCCCTAGGACCGACCAACGCCGTGGATCACCGTATCACCCTTGGCCCGGCGCGCGATCAGAACCCGCGTGGGACTTGTACCGCCTTCGGCTCGACGGCGGTCGCCGAATCGTTGGAATACCTGCGCGACCGGCGCGCCGGCACGCGCGATTTCGCCGAGGAGCTGATCTTCTGGTATTCGAAATGGGGCCAGCTCTATACCGCCGGCGGCTACGACTGCGGCGCCGCACTGCGGCATTACTGCGAGTATGGTTCGTGCGAGGAGACATTCTTCCCCTACTGGGCGGCGCAGATCAGCTCCAATCATGCACACGTACCGGCCTCCGACGTGGCGATGGACCGCGCCCATTTCTACACCGCAGATGAGGTGGTGGGCCTCGAGGTGGGCAACGTCGCGGTGGTCAAGGACGTGCTGCGGAGCGGCCGCTGCGTGACCTTCGCCAGCGACACGCACGGCTGGAATACGGGCACGGGGATGATCACCTTCCCTGACCCGTTGGACTCCCATGGCCGGGGTGGTGGGCACTGCACGACCATCATCGGCTACATTGATCGCAACGACCTCTCGCCCGAGCACGAGGGCGGTTACTTCATCGTGCGCAACAGCTGGGGCGGCGCTGGCTCGGCGACCCACCTGATGGGGCCGGACTACGGCGGTCATCTGCTAATGCCCTACGGTTGGTATCGGCGCTACACCTCAGCGGCTTACACCTTGAAGGACGCGGAGCGCCTGCGCGGAATCGGGCGCCCCTGGCTGGCGGAGTACTTTAACAATGATTCGCTCAAAGGTGCGCCGGTCACGGTGGCGGGCGTCTTTCCGCTCTGGGAGACCGAGGGTACGGTTGTCGAGAGCGAGATCGATCGTATCGATTTCGAATGGGGTAGCGGTGGTCCGTTCCGGCTCGAGTCCAGATTCGCCTTCATCCCCGATCTGAACCTCGGGCCTTCGGATAACTTCTCCGCCCGCTACACCCAGATTCGGCGTTTCCGCCCCGGGTGGTATCGATTCCGCCTGCGGGGTGACGATGGGGTGCGGCTGTGGGTGGATGACCGTTTGGTGATCAATGCTTGGAAGGTCCAGGCGGCGACGGAATACACGCAGGAGCATTATCTCAGCGGTGGCGACCACGTGTTGCGCGTCGAGTACTTCGAGCGCGCCGGCGTGGCCAGCGTGCGGCTCACTGTGGAACCGGCTGTGTTTCACTTCGAGCTGTATCCGAATCTCGATCTGACCGGAACGCCGACCGCGACCTTCGACGATACTCTGACCGATCTGGAATGGCGGCACGCGAGCCCTGTCGGCTTGGCCGCGCCGAACGGCCAGTTCTCTCTGCGCGCAACGGCGCAGAAGCACTTCGAGGCCGGGACCTACCGCTTCCATGCCCAGCACACAGGCGGCTGCCGCATCTGGGTGGGCAGCACGTTGGTGCTCGACGACTGGGACGGTACGCACCCGAGCGGCACGGTGCATACGCTCACGGCGGGCAGCCGCCAGGTCAAGGTGGAGTTCCGCAATCTGGCGACCATGCCTGCGGTCGGTGCCACGGGCTTCTATCGAGCGGCGCTGGCCTTCGACTGGTCAGAGGAGACCTGGCAAGTGTCGATATACAACGATCAACGCCGACACGAGCTGCACGAGGCCCGCTATCCTGGCGTCGACGGCCTGTACGAGGCGTTCCGCACTGAAGGTCTGACAGGTGCGCCGGTATTCGAATACCGCTACCCCGCCAACAACAATGTGGCCAATCAGTACTACGCCTTGGATGGCGTGCCTTTGCGGCTGCGCTTTGCCAATCTTGAGCAATTCAAGACTGATATCCCGGGCTCGGGGGCCGTGCCTATCGACTGGTTAGGGGCCCACATCCGGCGGCGGGTGTTCCTGCCTGTCAGCGGCCGTTACACGTTCTGCCTGCGCTCTGATGACGGCTATCGTCTGCTCGTGGACGGCAAACAGCTGCTGCAGGATCACCATATCAAGGGGGCAGACCCGTTCACGGGCGAGATCGATCTGAAGGCTGGTGTGCACGATATCGCGATCGAATACGAGAACTCGATGTGGGGCGGTAAAATCGACTTCATCATGGAGCGCGCGGCGTGGGAGGTGAAGTACTACTCAGGAACGAACTTCGGCTCTTTCGTCGCCAGCATGACGCTCGATCGAATCGAGCGCGTCATGGCCGAACGGCCCACTGCGGTCGGTAACAGCAATTACTCAGTTCGTGCCAGGCGCACTCTATGGTTGCCGCTTGGGCGTTACCGCGCGCAGATACGGGCTGACGGCGGCGTTCGTCTCAAGATCGGCGGTGTGCCGAGTATTGATGCCTGGGTCGATCAGCCACCCACCAGTTACTGGACCTACTTCGAGCACAGGGGCGGGCCGCTGTCCATCGAGATCGAATACTACCAGCACCTCAGCGGGGCCGATCTTGCCTTCGAGCTCGTGCCCGAAGGCTTTTTCGGCGAATACTACCGAGAGGTTACGCTCGAGAAGCCGCCCACGGCATCGAGCCTGGATCGCAACGTGCCGATCGCCTACCGCTTCGAACCCGCGATTGATTTCGACTGGGGCCAGTCTGGCCATCTCTCCCGGATCGGCTCCGACAGGTTTTCTGCCCGCTGGACCGGCGAGGTTGAACTGCCCGTTGGCCGCTGGAGCATCGAGGTCACTGCGGACGATGGTGTGCGACTGTTCCTTGACGGGCGCCTGTTGATCGATCAATGGCGTGACCAATCGCCCACTATCCATCGCAAAATACTCGATCTCGTTGGACGCAAGCACAACCTGAGACTGGAATATTACGAGAAGACCGGTCGCGCCGTATGCAAGATGGTATTCCGGCGACTCTTCTGAGACTTTGAGCCGACGTTGATGTGTCACACAGTTAACGACCGGTTCCAGCGAGCGGTTTGCTGCGCGGCCAGCCGCTGAGCTTTCACATTAGGC
>DYRS01000192.1 GCA_020718585.1 Chthoniobacter flavus | reverse complement strand
GTTACTCACCCGAAAAAAGTCCTTTTCGGCATCGAATAGCGAAAGACGGGCTAATGACCCAATGGACGAACAATCTCAGCGCAATTAACAGTCTGGATCTGCCAACAACCCTGCCCGATACCGCCAGCGGCGACATGAACTTGATTCAACTGAGATTTATAGGCACAGACCTTCAACCCCATTATGTAGTCGCAGTACAAATCGTTCCCGAGCCGGGCTCAATTCTGCTGATGGTCGTTGGGTTTGGCGTCGCGGCAGCGCATCGCCGTCTATATGCCTGACAACCTTACCCTACCCGGGCCGGTGTCAGTCCTATAGTCCTGATGGGATTCAAGTCCTCTGCGCGTGAGTCGACCATGGGACGAATGACTATTGGTGTGTCCCTGGTGTTTTCTTCCGGCTACATTTTAATAGCCGTCACGCATCGCATGGGGCTTGTTGAGTTGTTCCTGCGAATAAATTATTGATTTGTTTTGCTATTGCTTCAACCCGGTCATGATGGGGGCGTAGGCGGGCCAGGTGGGTAGCGGGTGGGTGAAATCCTGACGGAAGGCGTAGGCGCCGCGATAGTAGCCCCAGTCGAGTCCGCGCACGGGGTAGGATTTGGATTGGAGCAGGATGAAGGCGTTGGCAATACCGCCGATGTAGGGGGCGTCGGGGACGCCGCGCGGGACGTCGCGCAGGTCAACGGCGTGCCAGGCGGGCGCGGCAGCTTCGGCGGTCCGCCATCCGCTGTCGACGGTGCGGTTGCACCAGGTGCCGGGACCAGTGCCGACGAAGCCTTCATGCGTACGGATGCCGACTTGCACCCAGGGTTCCGCGCGTTGGAAATCGGCCTGCACGGCGAGGTTTTGCAGGCCGTTGGTGAGTTCGACCCCGGCGACGAAGAGGTTGAAGGGATGGTCGCCGGAGAGCAGGAGATTGTTGTTCAGCCAGAGGCGGCCGCGGCCGTTGACGTTGAAACCGACGAGGGCGCGGTCGGGGGCAGCCTGGAACCAGATGAGTAGTTCCGCCTGGGCCTTGGCGGCTTCGCCGTGTTGTCCGACGAGGAAGGGCGCGTAGTCGGCCTCGGTGATGGCCTCGCCGAGGAACCGCCGGTATTCGAGATGGCGCAGGCGGTAAACACCGGCTTCTTCATCCTGCGGATAACGCTCCAAGAATTCTTCGACATAACGCATTGCACCGTGAAAGTCGTTGGCGCGTTCGAGTTCGACGAGTTGGAGCATGAAGGTGGGGCGTTCGCGCGGATTTTCAATGGCACGGCGGGCGGTGCGCGCGGATGGCACGGGTTCGACGGGCAGCGGTTGGGCGGCGTAGAAGTAGGCGACGCTCTGGAACCAACCTTTGACCGGCTGCCCGGTGTGTTCGTCGTTCATGCGCTCAAATTCCATCTGGAAAAAAGTCTGAAAGGAAACCGGATCGGGGTGCTGGTGGCGGAACTGGGCGACGCGGAACGGGGAGCGATCGTAGTTGGCGTTGAGGGAACCGAAGACAGAACCCCGGTAATACCAGCCGCCGTTGAAGTAATCTTCGAGGCCGGTGCCGTGCCAGACCGGCTGGGTTTGTCCGTCGACCCAGATGCGTTCGTCGCCTTCAAGAATCCACCAGGATTCGTCAAGGCCGGTGACGCCGAGAAAACAACCGAGGTATTTGCCGCGCCCGTTGATACGGGTGACGAGATGGGGTTGTCCGTTGGCCGGGCCGCTGCGGCGGTATTCGGCATGGAGATAGCCGTCGTTGGCCGCGCGGCCGGGGCGCTGGGTGGCGGCGAAGTTGACGTTGATGGGCTGGTCGGCTCCGTTCTCGATTTCCACGCGCAGGCCGCTGGCGAAAGGCATGGGCAGGCGGCAGGTGTAACCGTCCTCGCTGCTGGTAAACCACCAGCCCCCGTAAGCGCGTTTGCGCCAGGCGTTGGCAAAAAAGCCACCGAGCGGGACGTCGATGGCGGGGCGGTCGCTGCCATCGTAGTAAACCCGGAGGATGGTGTCTTGCAGGAGAAATTCCTGATCGATGCGCGACCAGGCCGCGGGATCGGCGGGGGCGACGTTGATGGCCCACTCGGTTACGGTGCCGCTGCCGGTGGCGCTGAAAAGATCGGCGCGCGCGCCGGGGGCGACGACGGTGGCGGGGGCCTCGGCGAGGGTGGGGATGGCGCGGCCGTTGATGGCCTTGTGCCAGGCGTCACGCACTTCATCGGCGGCGGCGAGTTGGGCGGGGGTCATCGTGGCGGGGTAACTCTCAACCTGGGTGCCGGGGGGCAAGGTTTCGGCGGCGATTTGGAAAAACAAGCGGCGTGGTCCCCAAAATGGATGGGTGTTGGCCTCACGGGTTTCGATGCGGATGGACTTGTTATACGTGATGGGGATGTAGCTGTAGTAACACATGTTCACGTACTGGGCGAGGGGCGGGAGCCAGGGGGTGAGTTGACCAAAAAGGGCATCGAGGGTGGTGTAGAGGCGCGGTGTTTTTTCGCCGTCGATGTAGATGCGCAACGGGTGGCCGGGATCGGTGCCGGTCATCCAGAAACGGCGGATGACGCCGGGGCCTTTGAGGTCGACGAGGGCGACCCAACCGGGCTCGCTGCCGGGTCCGGCGGCGTTGTTGAAATCGTTGTTACCACCCGTGCGGTCGTGAGAGGAATACAAGGTGACGGCGCGGTCGTCGAGGCGCGGCAGATGGTCGTAGCGGACGAGTTCGCGGAGGCAGGATTCCCAGGAGATGACATCGCCTTGGGGGGCACGTTTTCCGCAACCGGCGGTGAGGAGGGCCAGGGCAAGGAGAGGTAGCATCGTTCGCATATCAGGTCTCCGCGAGGTAGTTTTCGGTTCGTTGGAGGCCGGCCGGGGTGCCCATGTCGAGCAGGGGACCCGCAACCTTGTAGGCCCCGAGCACGCCGTTGGCGGCGAGGCGGGGGAACACGTCTTTTTCGATGGACGACGGTTGGCCTTCGGGCAGGGTGGCGATTAAATCGCGGTCGAGGTAATAGATGCCACCGTTGACCCAGCCGCTGTCGTTGGTGGCTTTTTCGCGGAAGGCGGTGATGCGGTTTTGCGGATCGATATCGAGCGTGCCGTAATCACCGCGTTCGGTCATTTCGACGGCGGCGAGGACGCCACGGCAGCCGGGAAACACGCCTTTGGCGGCGACGAGTTCTTCAAGGCGGGCGCGGGGGAGGAGGCTGTCGCCGTTGAGCACGAGCAGGGGATCGGCGTCGTCGCAAAACGGCAGGGCAAAACGCAAGCCGCCGCCGGTACCGAGGGGTTCGGGTTCCACGGATACCGTGATGCGCGCACCGGGAAAAATCGTGCTGGCGGCCCAGTCGCGCAATTGCCCGGCGCGGTAGCCGGCGGCGAGGTGGAGGTGGGTGACGCCTTGGTCGATGAGGTCGGTGATCATGTAGGCGATGAAGGGTCGACTGTTTACCGGAACGAGCGCTTTGGGACGATCGGCGTAGAGGGCGCGCAACCGGGTGCCGAGGCCCCCGACGAGAATGCAAGCGGTTTTCATGTGGGCAGAGCCTTTCCGTGGGCAAACGCGGTCAGCACCTCGACGGTCCGGGCGATGACGGCTTTCATGCTGAAAATTTGTTGCGCCTCTTTCAGTGCGGCTTGGCCCATGCGTTGGCGCAGCGCGGCGTCGGCGGCGAGTTCAAGGAGGCGGCGGTCG